>DSBF01000248.1 GCA_011049495.1 Ignavibacteria bacterium | reverse complement strand
GAACCATTAGTAACCGTCCTTGCCGCCGGATTCACCTTTTACGATTTTAACGCTTGCAGAAGCACCGATTCTATCGGCACCATAAGCAACCATAGCTTCGGCGTCTTCACGAGTCCTTATTCCGCCGGAAGCTTTTACGCCAACCGTACTTCCTACAACATATTTCATTAAAGCAACATCACCGACTGTTGCACCACCGCTGCTGAACCCGGTAGACGTTTTAACAAAATCAGCTTTTGCATTTTTACTTATTATACATGCTTTTATTTTTTCTTCGTCTGTTAATAATGCAGTTTCAATAATCACTTTACAAATTGCTTTGTATTTTTTTGCAGCGAGAACTACTTGATTTATATCGTTGAACACATAATCATAATTACCTTGTTTAAGCATTCCAACATTAATCACCATATCAATTTCTTGCGCCCCGTTAGTTAATGCTTCTTCGGCTTCTTCTCTTTTAATTTTTGTAGTATTTGCACCAAGTGGAAAACCGATTACTGTGCATACCTTTACACGCGTACCACGTAATTCATCTGCACAAAGGGATACATAGCAAGGATTAATACAAACCGATGCGAACTCATGTTCTTTGGCTTCTTTACAGAGTTGAATTATCTCATCGGGTGTAACATCCGGTTTGAGCAGAGTATGATCAATTTTCCGTGCAAGACTTGTATCAGGCAAGTCGCTTCCGACACCAATACCTGCCGAGATTCTATCGGCTCCATGGTCAATTATGTTTTTTACCGCCGTCGGTTGATCAACTACGTTTCTTTCCCAGCCGACGCAAGTATTACCTACACAATAAAAATCATGAAGAGCTTTTTCAGTAAATACTTGGGAAACGATTTTATCAATTGTTGTGCTCATATATTTATTTACAATTAGTTTTCAATTCGTAAATATGCTTCGTATGTATTTTTCAAGAGCATTGCAATGGTCATTGGACCAACTCCTTTTGGAACAGGGGTAATATAAGAAGCTTTTTCTTTTACTTCATCAAATTTTACATCCCCAACTAAACGATAACCTTTTTCAGTAGATGAATCTTCAATACGATTGATACCAACATCAATAACTACAACATCATTTTTCACCATATCTGCAGTAACAAAATTAGCGCGCCCTATTGCAGCTATTAATATATCTGCTTGCAATGTATATTGTTTCAAATCTTTGGCGGCAGAGTGACAAATTGTTACAATTGAATTAGCGCCTTCTTTCTTTTGAAGCATCATATTTGCAATCGGTTTTCCTACAATGTTGCTTCTACCAACTACTACTACATGTTTGCCTTTTGTCTCAATGTTGTATCGCTTAAGAAGTTCGACAATTCCGTAAGGAGTACACGGGTAAAAAGTTTCTTTACCAATAACCAAATTACCGACATTGATCGGATGAAATCCATCTACATCCTTTTGGGGTGATATTGCTTCTATAACTTTATTCTCATCAATATGTTCAGGCAGCGGAAGCTGAACCAATATTCCATGATATTCGGGATCATTATTATATTTGTCAATTAATTCAAGTAATGCTTCTTCACTTATTGTCGAATCCCTTTCTTCAATCTTTGATTTCATTCCAATCTTTGCACAAGCTTTAATTTTAGAATTCACATAAGATTTCGATGCAGGATTTTCCCCAATTAAAATAGTTACTAAGCCCGGTACTTTTTGCCCACTTGTGGTCAACTGATCAATATTAATTTTCAGTTCATCTTTAATTTCATTAGAGACTTTTAATCCGTCAATTAGGATCATTTTTGCTCCATAAACAAAATTACTTACCGTTAATATTTTTTTGAAATTCCGGTATTAATATTCTCTCAATTTCCAAAGCTTTACCTGTTTCTGTATCTGCTTTAATAAACAATCCGCTAAAATGAAGTTCACTATCGGCAGTTTGATATTTTTGAGGTGTTTGAAATAAAAATCTGTTCAATGCTGCGTCGGACTTCATACCGATAACAGACTCATAAGGACCTGTCATACCGCTGTCGGTAATATAAGCCGTACCGTTTTTTAATATTCTTTCATCGGCAGTTTGTACATGGGTGTGAGTTCCAATTATCGCGGTAACTTTACCATCGAGGAAAAAAGCGAGAGCTTGTTTTTCTGCAGTTGCTTCAGCATGAAAATCAACGATAATGACTTTTGTTTCTTGAGTAATTTTTGGCAATGCCCATTCAGCACCTCTAAAAGGGCAGTCGATTGGTGCCATGAAAGCTCGTCCTTGCAAATTTAGAACACCAACTTTTCCCTTCTTGGAATCTGCAATAACAAAACCGTTTCCGTAAGTTCCTCTGGGATAGTTTAGAGGTCGAAGAACTTTTTGATTTGCTTTAAGATAATCTTGAGATTGATGTTTATCCCAAGTATGATTGCCCCCGGTAATAACATCAACCCCGAGGTCGAAAAGAACTTTACCTTCTTTTTCAGTACATCCTTTCCCATCCGATGAATTTTCACCATTTGCAATAATAAAATCTGCACGATATTTATTTTTGATTCCCGGCAGCCAAGTTTGTACCATTTCCATACCGGGTTTGCCGACAATGTCGCCGATGAATAGTATATTTATAGTCATAATTTTTTCGTTAATGAAGTGTAAATATAGACATTTTTGAACGATAATTGAAGCCGGGTATTTTGTGAAAAACAATGAAGTCAACTTAACAAACCTGAATATTGAAGAAGCCGAGTTTTCTGTTTTGGATTTTGAAACAACCGGTACTTCGGCAAAGTTTGCCCGTGCAATTGAAGTAGGTATTGTCAAAATGAAAAACGGAAAAATTATTGATACATATTCTTCTTTAATTAATCCAGGTTCGCAGATCCCCTATCAAATTACACTTCTTACCGGTATAACAAATGAAGATATGCTTAATGCGCCCTACTTTGAAGATGTAATTGAAGAAATTGATGCTTTTATTTCCGGCTCAATTTT
>DSBF01000493.1 GCA_011049495.1 Ignavibacteria bacterium | reverse complement strand
TTACAAAAAAGGAATCATATTCCCTAATTGTAAAGTCGTTTAATTTTATTTCCGCATTGAGTCCAAAAAAGTAACCCAAAGAAATTTGGAAAAAAGATCAGAGGCTGTCTCAAAAACCTAGAAATGTCATGCTGAAGCAAGTCATTTTATTCGGCGCCGATTATAGTTATGTTATAGTTCATCTCTTCGAATAAGGTATCGGCAAATTATTAGGTCGCTACTTCAAAACCCTCGCGACGGACAATTTCAATTAAAGGCGATGTATCATCTTCAAGAAATCTCTTTTCTCCTACAGCTACGGGTTCTATTCTATTATCAGTTCTTATCCTAGACAGCCAAAGAGACGGCATATATTTATCAGTATCGTTGTCAAAAAGAGGCGATATAAGCATCAAGTCAATATCGCTTTCTTGATTTGGCTTTCCGTGTACATGGCTGCCATAAATGAAAGCTTTTTTTATTAATATTCCTTTTAGCATCAATTCTTGTATATATTCTCTTACTACCTTTATAACTTTTGCGTCAACCACTTTAATAAATCCTTTGTTTTATTTAAGTATTCATTTGCTTGTTCTTTACTTGGAATAAACGGGGAATATTCAGGATAGCGTCCTTCTAATTGGTATTTCATCAGAATCGGCAAAAAATATAAATCATTTTCATTTAATTTTAGGTTTGCCTGCTCAGCCAGGTAAATAAGATCATGAGTCTTTGGTGCTATAGTTTTTCTCTGTTTTACAAAATTTGCTTTTAAGATTTTTTCAATAGATAAATGACAAAAGAACAAACCATGTAGGTATTTCTTCTTATCAATCAATATACCGGCAGTTTCCACATCAGACTCCGCCCCTTTTTTCCAATATTCTATTTGTTTGTTTATATCCATGACTGCAAGCATTTATTGTTAACGAGAAAATATAATAAATATAAAAATAATGAAAATACATATACGGATTACTCCGCTATTATTTCCGGTTTGATGTTTTGCAACATCGTTTTCTTTTTCAATTACCAACAACTTAATATTCGGTTTCTTTTTAAGAATATTATAAGCGGTTGCAAGACCAACTATGCCGGCGCCTACTATTATTACCTTATTATTTTTCAAGTTCTTTTATAATCTTTATAAGTTTTTGGGATTGTTTTTTTCTATCAAAGTTTTCAACTACGAATTGTCTGCCCGTTGTACCAAGTTCCGAAATGTTTTTTGCAGTAACAAGTTCTTTAATTGCTTCGGCAAATTGCTTTGCATTTCCCGCCTCCACTAATTTACCCGCTCCACATTTGTTAAAAATTCTCTGAACATCCGTATCGCATATTGAAGATAATACTGTAGGGATTCCACACGCCCAACTTTCGAAACACTTTACAGGAATATTTCCGCCGGTATCTTGTTGAATATTTTTTCGAGGTATTAAGCTAATATCCGAAGCAGCTACTAATTTGGCAATGTCTTTTGCATTCATTGAGTCGAAGGAATGGAATGGTAATGCATTATTAATTGCAGTTATAAACTCATTCTTCCGCTCACCATTTCCAACGGCAACAAAATGAATTTTTCCGGTAATGTCTCCCAACATTTTTAGTGATTCAGTTAGAATATCAAGGTCGTTCATTCCATAATTAAATGACCCAAAGTAAATAAGTATCTTTTTGTTAATAGGAAGATTATACTCTTCCCTAACTATAATTTTTTCTTCTTGTGATAATATTTGGAACAGATCAGTATCGGCGCCGTTATATATAATATCTATTTTCGACTCGGTGTAGTTACGATTTAGTAAATTGTTTATATCTCCTTCAGCCGTTACAATTATTTTATCTGCATTGTTTAGAATGAAATTTTCCATTCTTTTTAAAATCCCAATCACAAACTTATTTTTTAAAATTCCAAGTTCTATTCCTATCTGAGGCCACATATCCCTGATATCCACTATTAACTTTTTACCCCGCAATTTGGCAAACAATGCAGCCATAAAAGAGGTAGTAATGGGAGGAGAAGAACAAACCACAACTTCTACATTTCCCATCTGAAAAAAACTATAAAAAAAGGAAGTAAGCATGAATGTAAAATATGAAATGACTCTAGAAAATTTTAACCGGTTATTAGGAATGAATAACGGCAAATGTTTAATTTTATCTGCAAATTGACTCGGAATTTTTGTTTCCCAATTTTCAATTAATTTATTCCGTGGATAGTTGGGTTTGGGCGCAATAATTTTCAAATCATACTTAGATAGAACATCAGCAAAATATTTCATTCTCATCGGTGCAGCGCCGTTTTCCGGAGGAAAAAAATGTGTGTAGAGAAGGATTTTCATTTTATAATTAGTTTAAGTAGAATTTTAAATATAATATTAATATGCGAAATCATTAAATATATCGACCATTTTCTTTGTTGTATTTTCTAAATTATATTTTTCAGCTACTGCAATACCGCGCTGCTGAATTTCTCTATAATATTCAGAGTTATTCAGCAATTTAAGAATCTCATTTGCGAAGGCTTCATATTCAGTTGGTTCAAATAAAATTCCCCCGTTTCCGATTACTTCTTTGAGCGATGATGTGTTCGAAGCTAATGTTGGAATACCGGACTTCATAGCTTCCAAAGGCGGTAGACCGAATCCTTCATAAAATGACGGGAATAAAAATATACTGGCAGCTTTATAAACATATTGAATATCTTCTTCATCTACGTATTCAATGTGCCTCACATTGTCTCTCATTTTTATCTGTTCATATAGATTTTCAAATCCGTATCCTTTTTTTCCTATCAGAAGGAATTCATTATCAATTTTATTTCCGACTATATCGGCAATTTTAAGAATACCAATAATATTTTTCCGATTTTCAATTGCGCCCATATATAATATAGGTTTGTTATTTAGATCATACTTTTTTTTAACTCTTCTAAAATGTTGTTCGTCTTCAACATGTACATTAAACTTATCATC
>DSBF01000327.1 GCA_011049495.1 Ignavibacteria bacterium | reverse complement strand
CATGTTTACTGCCATAAGGTCCTTGAAGGTTCGGATCGGTTGGTCCGTGTAAACTTAAAGTCGGTGTGCCAACTGCGGTTGAAATGTGCATCGGACCACTGTCATTTGCAATTAAAATATTACAATGAGAAATCAATGCTGCCATTTGTTTAATGTTTGTCGGTGGAGCTTTTATTGCTTCAGTTTTCATAAATCTAATAATATCATCTGTTTCTATTTCATCTCCGGGTCCCCAAACAATCATAATCTTTGCATTATATTTTTGTGAGGCAGCATCAGCAATTTCGGCAAATTTAATAGGGTCACATTTTTTTGATTGCCATCCACCGCTTGGAGATATTCCAATCACAAAATTATTTTGGGAAAAAGTTTTATTAAAGAACCCTTCTGCAAATTTAGTTGAATCATTATCCAAAGATAATTTTAATGTATTAGAAGTAACGGATAAGCCGAGTTTCTTCAAAAATTCCAAATGCAAATCGGCTGCGTGATATTTGCCTCGTTCTTCTGGACCAAATAGATTGTATGCATATTTTCTTCCACGATAGGGGAAACCGGCTTTATATTTAGCTCCACTTAAGAATATTATTTGTGCAGTGAATGGATTCGCATAAAAATCAAAAATAAGATCATATTTCTCTTTTCGGATTTTGCGGATAAGTTTCAATCTTCCCGATAAATTCTTTTCCGAAAAAAGATGAACTTCGTTTATCTCATCAAATAATTTTAAAAGTTGATCGCTTGGTTTTTCGGTAAGAAAATCAATCGATGCGTTTGGAAAATTTCTCTTAAGATTTTCTAAAACAACAGTAGAAAGGATTACATCACCAATTCCTCTGAATTTAATCAAAAGAATTTTTCTTATGGATGATTGAACGATAGTCATAATAAATTTATTTAAGAAACTTTGTGAGTTGACTTATCGTTATAAATAAACACATAAACAGCGAGAAAAATCAGAGCTAAATTTTCAATAATTTTTGTTATTCCAACAGCTTGAACATTTTGAGTACCGAAACAGCCGCAATCTATATCCAAACCCCTTAAAACAGCAATCAATACCATAATCGTGAAAATCGACATCAACGAGATATATATAAAAGCGTTCTCTTTGATATTTTGATTAAATATCAGAAGAATACCGCACACTAATTCTATCCAAGGAATAGAAATTGCAAAAAAGTTTATTATGAAATTAGGCATTAGTTTATAGTTAGCAATAGCATCGGAAAAACCGGATGGATCAGCAATTTTTTCTATTCCTGATAAAACAAAAATTAAACCGATAAAGACTTTTGCAACCCATAATACATAAGTATTGGTTATATATTTCATAATTCACCTCCGACTTCAACAGGGTAATCGCTTTCGAGCCAAATTTCCCATCCTTCCTCAAACACATATAAATATTGATAACCTAATTTCATTAATTCAATAGCAACTTTTGTACTTAAACCACAATCATCACTTGAGCAGTAAAGAATCAAGGGTTCATCTTTTGATAATTTGGATAATGCTTCATGTTTTGTGTTAAACTCCACTTCGGGTAAATTAACAGCACCGCTTACATGTCCGTCTGCAAAATCCCATTGGTCTCGCACATCAACAAATTTTACTCCATTTTTAAAAAGTTTGAAAGCGTTTTCCAAGTCGATAGCTTTTATTTTCGAGTAATCCAACCCGTTAGCACCTACATTATTTAAATCATCATCGGTAAATGACCCAAGTATAATTTCTTCCTTTACTAACGGAATACCTTTTGGAGAGATAAAATTATGAGTAAAACCTAACAATAATGAAATGAATAGAATATACGATAGTTTTTTCAAGCTTATATTTAATTTCATAGACTCTCATATATGTTTTTTTATTAAATTGAAAAGTATAAAAAATTATTGAGTGTTAAAATGAAATTAGAAAACAAAAATGTAGTTGTAACCGGCGGCGCGATGGGAATCGGACTTGCCACAGTTAAAAGACTTTTAGCCGAAGGATGTAAAGTAAATGTATGGGATATCAATGAAGAGGCAATGGAGAATGCCAAGATTGAATTGCAAAATTATTCCGATCGACTATTTTTTCACAAGTGTGATGTGACCAATAAAAACGAAGTTTACGCCTTAGCTGTTGCTGCAAAAAAAGAAATGGGAAAAGTTGATGTCTTAATTAATAATGCCGGATTTGTAAAAGGCGGTTACTTAAATGAAGTAAATGACGAAGCATGGGAAAAAACAATTGAAGTAAATCTGACTTCATTAATATATACCACCAAGGCATTCATAGATGATATGTATGAACGAAATTCCGGTAATGTTGTAAACATTTCTTCAGCATCAAGCATGCTTGGCGTTTCTCAAATGGCAGTTTACACAGCTACAAAATGGGCGGTATGGGGTTTCACCGAATCAATGAGATTTGAAGCTCAGACAAAAAATAAAAAAGGTGTAAAGTTCAGTTCAATTCATCCAAGTTATTTAGCAGAAGGAATGTTTGAAGGTGCAAAGCTCAATTTTCTCGGTAGCTTGATCGTGCCGCTTGTTAAATCACATGATGTAATTGCCAAAGCGATTGTAAATGATGCGCTAAAAAAAGGCAAGACTTGCATAAAACGACCGCGAACCGTAAGGCTTGCAATCTTGTTTAGAGGAATTTTACCGGATAAACTTTTTCAAAAAGTTATTGTATTACTTGGTATTCATAAGAGCATGAGTGATTGGAAAGGAAGAGGGTAGCAGCAAATTCTAAATACTACTCCGTTAGCTAACGGACGAAATCCTAAACAATATTGAAGCACGAAATTCAAAACTCATAATTTTGTTTGAGTAATTTGATGTTGAGATTTAGAATTTGTTTAGAATTTCGAGCTTCTGATTTAGAGATTAATACCCAACTCCGGATTCTTTGTGTTTAATAAAAGTAAATTAATAAAATAGTAAGAGTACCGTATTGACAAGTATAATATT
>DSBF01000161.1 GCA_011049495.1 Ignavibacteria bacterium | reverse complement strand
GGACGAATATAGAGCTTATTTCCATTCAGCGGAAGAGAGCGGGATTTTTTCCCCTCTCTTTGCTGAAAAAATATTGATGTCATCCTCACCGAAAGTTGCATTTATTGGTTGAATTTAGGAAAATTGAAAATTGAAAACAAATAATTAGTGTAATGACATGACTGTTATTTGATTACATCCATATTGATGAGCGAATAGTGTTTTGCCAATATTGACTACATTTAACACAAATTCTACCACCTAGATCAAAAATAATGTAGTCTGCTTATTTCTGTAAATGAATCAATTAATAAATGAAGAATAAAGAAAACTGGGTTGATGCTAAACGACAGTATCGTCTAACCGACAAACATATACAAATGGCTAGAGAACTTGGGATGAACCCGAAGAAATTAGGCAAAATTGCCAATCACAAACAGGAACCTTGGAAAACTCCTTTAAATGAGTTCATTGAAAGTCTATATTTTAAGAACTTCAAAAAGACTTCTCCAGATAACATTCAGAAGATATGATAAATAGAAATGTGTATTTAGAAATGAATAAAAACGCGCTACAACAAGGGGTAAAGCTAATGTGTCTCGTTTTCGGGTACTTTGAGCGTGTTCACCCGCTCGTGGAGATTCTGTCTGGCGACAGAATCTCCAACGCTTACCCACACTAGCCTTACCCCCAACCGTTGGCAGCTATAAAGAAAAAACAGAACGAATGGAATTTAATAAAGAAAAATACAAAGTTTATACTTGGAAAAATTGGATGATGCTCCTTTGGATTTTGAATCCAGGTTCAGCAATAAATGAATTGATTTTAGGACAAAGAGTTCCGAAAGTCAGTTTAGAGGATAAAACAATTGACAAACCGAGAATTGAAAGAACACTTGTTCCTTGTCCTCATTGCAATACTCTTCACGATGGACGAACTTGGTCGACAGAAAACGGAACCGCCTTTAAAAATTGGTTTGGACTTTATTGTACGAACTGCGGGAACACCATTCCTTGTTTGACAAGCGGAACGAGTTTTATAATTCTCGGTATTACCTTTCCGATTTGGGTTTGGTTTAGAAATAGTCTAAAAGAAAAATGGTTAGAAAAACAGCCAAAGCGATATGAAAATATTGACATAAAGCATATTCCGAATCCATTCGGCAAAAAGATTTGGATAAAAACAGGATTGAGTTGGGGAGCATTTATGTTTTTGATTAACTCAATCGGATTTCCATATTTTTACGGACAAGAAATAACGTGGAAAACTTTATTGTTAGGACTTGTAATTTGGACAATTGGCGGACTTGTATTTGGTTATACGATGAAATTATACACGAACAAGACAATCAACAAAAAAGAAGAAAATACAGCTGCCAACAGCGTGTATAAGAAATAGCGGGTTTAGTGCTAAATCAAAGGTCGGAGTATCTAAGAAACTTTCTGCCAAACTGAAAGTGAATTGCTTTTAATCCGCTACTTCTAATACACGCAGCCCGTTAGGCACAAGCTTATGAAAACGACAATAAATGAAGATTAACGAAAAGACATTAGAAAAACTGAGAAACTTAATCAACGAAGAAACTGAATATAGGTCAGGACCTAAGTTAATTGAGTTTTTTAATGATATTGGTTTTAAAGATACTTACGAACAAGGCTTTCCATCCCGTTGGAAATACACAGATGACAAACTAAAACAAATTAATGGCACTTCTGAATTGGATAAGTGTATAAAGAAACTTTTCAACCCTATAAACTTTATTGGAAAGACAAAAGAGCTTGACAATCACATTAATAGCTTTAATGAATTTTTAGCTTTTGACAAATGGAAAGTAATTAGACAAAATACAGAAATAACTTTTGCAAAGGCAGACAAAGTTGTCTTAAATGATGATAAATCAGACTTAAAATCTGAAACCTTTTTAGAAAAGGAATTTGAGTCTATTCCCATAGAAACGTTAGGTTTAGATGGCGTAATAACTGAAACTTTATCAATCAGACTTAATGAAATTAAAAGATGCTTCTCCGCGAACGCATTTTTATCAGTCATTTTTTTATCAGGAAGTAACCTTGAAGGAATACTTTTAGGAACTGCACTAAAGTATCCAATGAATTTTAATCAAGCGAAATCTGCCCCAAGAACAAAAGACGAAAAAGTAAAACAATTTCCAGATTGGACACTTGGACAATTAATTGACACAGCATTTGAGTTGAATCTGCTAAAAGAAGATGTTAAAAAATTTAGTCACGCTCTAAGAGATTTTAGAAACTACATTCATCCTTATCAACAAGTAAGTTCGGGTTTTAATCCCGACCAACATACAGCTAAAATTTGTTTTCAGGTTTTAAATGCAGCAATTTATCAACTTTCAAAAAATAAATTATGACAACACAACAGTTTAAACAATCTTACTATTTAGAGAGACAGTATCAACCAGTGTCTGATATTGAATTCTTCTGTAAAATCATTGTGAAGAACAAAACAACTCACAAACAAATAACAAGTATTGAAACCAAAATTAATGCAATGGACATTGGACAAGACTTAGCAGATTCTAATTTCAGTTTTAATCCAATTACTTGGGAAACCTTTTTGAACTCAACCATAACAATGCTTTTCAATATGTTGATGTTAAGAATCAATCTAACAGACTTGTATAGTGTAGATGGACAAGAGAAAATAGCAGAACTATTCAACGAGAATCCATTCCATAAAGAATAAAGCCAGTGCCTAACAGCACCTACCCAAAAGTGGCGGTTCAGTGGTTAAATCAAGCATTGTGCTTCTATCAAAGTTTCTGCTTGGTTGAAAGTGAAGTGCTTCGAAATCGCCACCTTCGGGTAACTGCCAGCCGTTAGCAGCAATTGGATGACTTGGCGACAAAATGATGAAACAATTCAAACCGAATATAAAAATGGAATTATTCAAACCTTTAAGATTTTTATCTATTCTTAATCGAAAAAAAGAGGACCCAAGTAAATTTAT
>DSBF01000156.1 GCA_011049495.1 Ignavibacteria bacterium | reverse complement strand
TCTTCAAGTAAGGTAAATAAAGGGAAAAAAATTGCCATCGGGGGCAGCATTACAGCAATAACCCAAGCCATAGCAAGATATGCACCATCTATTAATAATCCATTTATCCAGACCGGGATACCTAAATTTTGAGCAAATAATTTTAGTTCGGGATGAATGGTATCAACAAGTAATGATGCTAATAACCCTGATGGTATATTTGATCCTTCTATTGTTATCCAAAATACAACAGCTAGCAGCAGAAACATTATTGGGAAACCAGTCAGCCGACTTGTAACTAATTTATCAAGCCACTGATCAAAATGGAATTTACTACTCTCTTCTTTTTGATTGATTACCTTTGCGGCAATTTCACCTGCTTCATTATAAATCGATTCAATAATATGATCGTGAAAATTTTCTCCGAGTTCCCATCTTAAATCATCAGCTTCTTTTATTATATATTCTTTGTTACTCATAATTATTATTCCTTTTATGCAACATGCTGAGGTTGTGTTTTACTAACACTATAGATTGTACCGAGCTCTCCTGTTTTTACTGCATCAATTATAGATTGATCACCTTCCAACAATCTCATAGCAACCCATCTTGCATTTGGAAGTGAGGGATATTCTGAAAGAATTTTTTGCGTAATACTTTCAACCGCTTTTGAAACTTTCTTAGAAATTGTTCTCATCCGGTAAGGTTTACAAATATATTTACCTGAAGCAACTTCGTGAATCATTTTTAAAAGGTCGTCCATTCCTTCTTTTTGTCTTGCGGCGGCTGGAACAACCGGTATTCCAAGTTCGCGTGAAAGAGCACGGTCATCAATTTCAATATTATGCCGTTTTGCTTCATCAATTAAATTAAGACAAAGAACAGCACGGTCAGTGATTTCCAAAACTTGTAGAACAAGATTCAAATTTCTTTCAAGTCTTGTTGCATCAACAACTATTACCGTTACATCTGGCTTACCGAACAAAATAAAATCGCGTGCAATTTCTTCATCTGTACTTGTTGATAAAAGCGAATATGTTCCGGGGAGGTCAACAACTTTATACTTTGTATTGTTATAGCTGTATGCACCTTCTGCTCTTGTTACGGTTTTACCGGGCCAATTTCCTGTATGCTGCCTTAACCCGGTAAGATTATTAAAAACCGTACTCTTACCTGTGTTGGGATTTCCAGTTAAAGCAATTACATAGTCTATACCTTCCATGTTGATACCAAGTTTAACTAGATTATCAACATTATGAATTGGGCATGTTTCACAATTGTGTAAATCAGCCATTACTTAATCCTTTCTTCGAAATAAAAATTTGTGATGCTTGAGCTTTACGCATTGCAATAATCGCTCCTCGCACTTCATAAGCAATCGGGTCTTTACCGGCACTTTCCATTACGTACCTAATTTTAGTTCCTTTTACAATTCCTAAATCCATCAACCTTCTTCGTTGCTGACCTCTGCACGCCTTAGATATTCCAACAACTACAGCTTCTTCACCCGGTTTTAAGAATGTTAATGTTGGTGTATTCTCACTTATCTCATCACTTTTCTGTTCAGGCAACACAGTCAAGTTTGATGCGATCAAAGGAGAAAGAATAATTTCTTCTCCTTCAGTAATAAATTTTATTTTATTCTTTGAAACTTCTGTCATTCTTACTTGCATACCTGAATGGATACCGCTTGCAACAATTTGTGAATAGACCGACTGCGGTTCATCTTCTATATGAACTATTCTGCCAAGTTCACCAACAGATAATTTTGAAAGAGGAATTCCTCTTTTCTCTTTTATTTCTCCTTTAGAAGTCGGGATAGGATCACCATGAGGATCAATAACGGGATTACCAATTTGTGCAGCAAGTTCATTTGCTTGATCATCGGTTAAAATATGTTCAGCCTCTTCGGCACTGCTATGCCATTCTGTTTCACCAACACTTGTGCGGTCTGCCAGATATCTTTCCCATAATCTGTGTATTCTTATAATGCGAAGAGCGTAAGATCTGCCGCTTTCAGAAAGAGATACTTTATCACTCTTAACATCAACTAATCCCATTTCTTCCAGCTTTGAAATAACTTTAGCGGCTTTATCAGTTGAGATATTTAAATTACCTGCAATGCTGTTAATATTACTTGCCGATTTATTATACTCGCAATCGTATATATGTTTGAGAGAATCTTCAATCAGGACTCTAGTTGAATCGCGTTTACTTTTTTTGAAAAAATTTAGTAAACCTTTCCGTGGATGCAATAAAAGTAAAACTACAATAACTATCACTACACCTATTATTAACAAACTTAGCGGTTCCATTTAACTAATCCTCTCAACAAAAATATTCGATACAACCAATTCACTTAATGAATGCTTTTCAGAATCAACTTTGATTATTACCGAATTATCAAACGCAAGTTTTTCAATAACTTTAATTTCTTTGGATAATGACATTCCGATTTTTGTTAAGTAAATCATCAAATCATTATTTGCATCGTTAACTCTGCTTACTTTGTACTTAAATCCGGGAATTGCGTTTTTCAACTCAATTAAATCCGGAGTTTTGGGAATAGATCCGTTTTTTTGGGGAATTGGATAACCATGCGGGTCGAATTTAGGGTATCCTAAATATTGATCAACTTTATCAATCAGGTAATCGGAAGTTGAGTGCTCCAAATTCTCAGCTTCATCATGCACTTCGCTCCATGAAAGATCAAGGACTTTCATCAAAAACAATTCCCACAATCTGTGTCGACGTATTACTCTTAATGCAATTTTTTTGCCTTCGCCTGTTAAATCCATACCACGGTATTTTTCATAAGTAATCAACCCCTCATCAGAAAGCTTTTTTGCCATCTCACTTATTGCAGCATTTGAAATGTCCAATTTCTCGGCTAAAGCAGATGTAGTAGCACCTGAACCGACTTCATTCACTCGGCTATAAACTGCTTTCAGATAATTTTCTTTTGATATTGTAGGCATATATTATTATAATTG
>DSBF01000420.1 GCA_011049495.1 Ignavibacteria bacterium | reverse complement strand
GTCTTTTACAATGAATAGCCGAACTATAATTTCTGGATATTTCCCAATTGCTGAATTGAAATCCGTACTACGGGAATTTGTCGAAGAGTATTTTAAATATTCGCCAAATTTTATTGATAATAAAATTGAACCACTGTTAGATCTTTTAAGGGATGATTTAAATTTTTATATTGAATACCCTTATGTAGATAAAGTGTTTAGAGACAGTTTTTATAATTTTTATTCTACGAAGCACAGTCTAATTGATCGTGATTGCGCCAGAGTTTCCTTTTTTTTAAAAACAATTCAACAGTCAGATTTCAGAAATCCAGAATTTGAATTTAATAGGGATTTGTTTTTTGGTTATATATCAATTCGACCCACATTACCTAACTTAATAGGAAGGACCATGATTTCTCCACGTGCCTACAAATCGAATGATTTTTTATCTTGTATGGTGAATTCTAATGTTGTAGTTAATGGAAAAAAAATGCACGTTGCTGCATTTCCCCATTCATCTCAAGATGGAGAAACAATAACTTGTGCAGAAACAACAATTTGGTCGGTAATGGAGTATTTTGGGATGAAGTATCCAGAATATAAACCAGTTTTACCTTCAAAAATTCTTGGTGCATTGGCAAATTATAGTTATGAAAGGCAACTTCCATCAAGAGGTCTGACAGCAGAACAAATTAGTTTTGCTTTGAGAGAATTTGATTTTGGCACTAGGCTATATTCTCAGAAATCAGACGATGAAGACGTGGAGGCATATTCTGAATTAGAATTTAAACGATTACTTGGGTATTATGTTGAATCTGGAATTCCACTTATTACGTCAATTGAGAATAAAGATGTTGGGCATGCAATTGTAATAATGGGAAGAAAAGAAATCGACTTAACCTCAATTGAAATCGAAAAATTTGAACCACAAATTATAAAAACAAGAGCTGGTAAATTAGAATTGTACGATTTCGCTGACTTTGTTGAAGAGTTTGTGGCTATTGATGATAACATGCCTCCTTATAATATAATACCATTTGGTAATCCAACCCAAAATTACAAATCAACTCAATTCGGAAATTGTAAAATTCAAAATTTTATAGTGCCTCTTTATCACAAAATTTATCTGGAGGCTGGAGGTGCGAGGGAATTGATGATTTCCTACCTTCAAAATTTTAACCATAGATTGCCAGGCAACAAAATTATCTTTAAATTGTTTTATACTTCAAGTAGATCTTTTAAAACAGAATTGAACCAAAGGATTAACATAGGCACTGAGGCAAATGAAATAATATTGAGTACAACAATGCCAAAATTTATTTGGGTGGGATTACTAACCAATCCCGAATTACTTCGTAAAAAGAAGGCAAATGGATTGATTGTTCTTGATGCTACTGGAGCCAAAATTTACCATTCCAGTATTTTGATGGTATCTCCAGTAGGAGTTACAACATACAATTCACAGGAAGAAACTGGAAATAAATATGTTGTATATGATACGAAAATAAATAGTTTTAATATATTTGCAAATAATTTAAAAGGAAAGTGGTCTCAATGGCAAAGCTAAAAAATTCAACAATTGAAAAATTAAAGTCTGAAAAGAGAATTTTTCACATTCCTGTGAAAGAGTCTTACGATATCCAGGTTGCTACATTAAATAGAATGGAAGAGTATTCTAGAGAATATAGCAAAAAGGATAAGGCATCTCACATTGCTGCCTCAAAAGTTCTACTTACATCTTAAGTATAAAATATTTTGTCTTAAGATTGCCATAGAAATGTTTTTAAAAGGTAAAAAACTAAAAAAATTTTATCCTCCCGTATCAGGGAAAGAAATAGGTTTTTGGACTAAACTTATGTACCTTCATTTTTTGTATAACATTTTTATCATTCTTGCAGGTGGCGGGTTTATTTTTTGGGGTAGTTGGATGATCGTTAAAGGAGTAAAAGGAGAAATAGACTGGATTATAAATTTATTTGGAAATAAAAGTAGTTTGTATAATGCGACTCCTGGTGTACTTCTTATAATTGTGGCTCTAATATTAATCCTATTTGCAAGAAGCAAGGTTGAGTACAAGAAAAAATAGAATTATACCGATTTCAATTTCTCGGAAATCCAGAATTTGATAATGGATTGCCTTGTTACTCCCAATTTCATTGCCTGCTGATCCAGTTTTTGAATCATCCATCTGGGAAAATCCACGCTTACACGTTTGGTTTCAAGTTCTTCCCGTCTCGCAGTTTTTAAATCCAAAAATTCTGTGATATCCTTTCCTTCATCAAAAAGTTTATCAAATTCCTGTGTCGTTATAGATTTCTTTTTCATTTTTTCTTGCTTTTCTAACCGAAATAATCCGTATATTTTTGTTTCTCAAAGTAAAAATTGCTGACCATATTTCTTTATTAATTGCAGCTATTAGCAGTTTTCTTTGTTCTCCAACAGTTCTGGCATCAATTATAATTCTTTTAGTATCCATCTATAATAATTGGGCTTCCTCAAAATCAATATCGTGTTTTTGCTTGTTTGTCTTACTTTTATTTAAATCGTATTCAAATTTCATGATATGATTTATCTTCACACAAAGTTAAAAAATACTTAATAAAAGCGTAGTTTTTGCACAATAAAACATTAATAATTGAAATACCTCTCTATAACATACTCCGGCTGGTGCCGATCGGGCGTTTGTTTCAGTTTGGTGTAATCGTATTCCAGCGGGAGAAAAGTTGCCGGATACAAAGTGGCGGTGTCGTTGGTTGCCTGGTGCCACTCCTCCAAAAGCGTTTTCATTTCGCTAACTTTTTGCTGATACTCCGGATTACCGGCAAGATTGTTTAATTCCAGCGGATCGTTTTCGAGGTGAAAAAGCTGGGTGAAATTCCGGCGGGGGTAGGTAATGAATTTCCAGCCGTCGGTGGTGCGCACGGCACGGGCCGTGTTGCGGTAAGCCGTGTAAAGCGCTTTTCGCACTCCTTCTTCTTTTCCACTGATAACCGGAT
>DSBF01000500.1 GCA_011049495.1 Ignavibacteria bacterium | reverse complement strand
GTCTTTACAAGAGAAGGGGGATCAATCCCGATTGTAGTTGAGTTTGCAAAACAACTCAAAGTTCCCACAGTTCTAATGGGATTAGGTTTAGATACTGATAATATTCATTCTCCCAACGAACATTTTAGCTTAGATAACTTTAAAAAAGGTATTCTAGCATCAGCATATTTCTTTTATGAATTTGCAAAGATCAAATAACCTACAATTAATAGGTGGGATGATGAAAGCATTAAGATATTTTTTATTGCTCTTCGGGGCGATAATGTTTTTTACTGCATGTGAACCGGGCGAAGGTGAACAGAGAACTGCAGATCAAGAACCGTCTAAGGATAAAGAAATAAGACGCTCAAAACTTGAAATTCAAGAGAAACAAGCTGCCAATAGATTCCCTTGTGATACACTTGCATTGGAAGAACATATTATAAATGATTTTCCGCAAGGAACTTACTTAGTTCAATTTGATAGAACATTTACGTATAATATTCCTCGTCCCGCGGTGTTTTATTATAGAGGTGATAAAAATTATATTTTTGCTGTCATTGCCAAATCAAAGGAAGGCGAAAGAATAATTGAACCGAAAAATGTTATCGGGTTTGAATCTAGCTATATCAATTTAGACAGTACAAAATTAGGAACTGCATTCTTCTTTTTAACGTTATTCATTTGTGAAAATAATAGTTTTACACAAATGTGGGAAGCCGAAGTACCTATTCACGGTGGTTTTAACCGTATTTCGATGAAGAAGTGGAACCCAAAAAATACACAATACATTGAGTTAAATTTTGCCGATGGTATTATTTCCGGTCACAGAAGTTATAATTATTTCTTCGTGGATGGTATCGAAAAGAAACCTCATTTGATGGAAACATATCTTGGTATTGTTCATAAAAGAACTATGGCTAACGTGAATAATGATAAATTCCCCGATTATTTTGAGTATAGATTTTTTGAAGATTCTTTAGGGATTAGAATTAGAGATTCAATCCCGTTTTATTGGAGTGAACAAAGACAACTATATATTACGGATGTAAACAGAAGATGGTGGAGAAAATATTAATTGAAAGGATTAAATGAACAGCGCAACTGATATAACACATGTATTAAAGAATACGTTTTTAAGTATTTTCCCTGAAGCTATACCTGGGTCTAATGGTAATATCAAATTGTTTTCTTCTTTTGAAGAAGAATACCGTGCATTGAATAAAGGTGTTGGAGTCAGAAGTTTTGCGGGTAAAGGAATACTTAAATTAATCGGGAATGAAGTTCTCGATTTTCTTCATCGCATTTCAACTAATGATGTAAAAAATCTCGGGGTATATAAACTTCAAAGAACTTTGTTTACAAATGAAAAGGGAAGACTGATTGATCGCAGTATTTTAATGAGAATTGCAGATTATAATTTACTTATCGGAGAATCGGATGATAGGAGCAAACTGATAAGTTGGATTGAAAAGTACATAATAATGGAAGACATAATCGTTGAAGATGCTTCAAATGACTATTCTTTGTTTGAAATTTACGGCGCCCAATCTCATTCTTTTATGACGATGTTATGCGGAGAAAAAATTGATGAACTTAATAGCGGGAATATAATTCTTGGTGATACGGATTCTATAAAAACATATATAGCAAAAGTTAAAGAAAACGATGCTATCGATAAGTTTTTAATAATGGTGAATTCTGCGGATACAATTTCGTTTGTGAAGTATCTTTATGAAAACAGAAGTGCATTCGATCTGAAATTTATCGGCGATAGATCTTTTAATTATTTTAGAATAATTAACGGGATTCCAACAGCACCAAATGAAATAAACGCAAAATATAATCCGCACGAAATTAATTTAATTCACGAAGTCAGCTTTAAAAAAGGTTGCTATATCGGTCAAGAAGTAATCGCCCGGTTAGATACTTATGATAAAGTTCAAAAAGAATTAAAAGGTGTTCTCTTTGAAACCGAAAAAATGATTGAACTGCCAACAACTATTTTTTCTATTGACGGGACTGAGGTTGGTGAAGTAACTTCAATTGAACAAGGATTAGACAAAAAAATAATTGGTTTAGCTTTGGTTAGAAAAAAATATATGGATCCCTCTAATGATTTATTTATAAAAATTAATGATGAAAAAGTGGGAATAATTTTAAGTGACTTCCCGGTAGAAGAATGAAAATATATACGAAAACCGGTGATAAAGGAATGACCTCGTTGTTCGGAGGGAAACGAGTTTGGAAAGATAATTTAAGAATAGATGCTTACGGAAGTGTTGATGAAACAAATACTTTTATTGGATTAGCATTAACTGAGATTGTTGATAAAGATTTGCTTGAAACATTAACAAAAATTCAATCTAATCTTTTTGTAGTCGGCTCTGATCTTGCCTCTCCTTTGGATTTAGAGAAACCTAACCGGAAAACTCCCCGTGTAAATCAAGATTTTATTGATACAGCCGAAAATGAAATTGATTTCTATAATGATAAACTACCGGAATTGAAACATTTCATTTTGCCCGGCGGTACAAAAGGAGCGGCATTCTTGCATGCAGCAAGAACAGTCTGCCGCAGAGCTGAAAGAAAAGTAATTACATTATCGAGAGAAGAGAATATAGGTAATTTTATTTCCGTATATTTGAACCGTCTTTCTGATTTATTATTTGTTCTTGCCCGTTATGAAAATTTTGTCAGAAACACACCCGATGTTGAATGGGAAAATTCGTAAGAAGATTTTTTCATTCAGTCTTAATGAAAATTGGGGGTGACATTGGCTTCGACGGGGCTATATGTTCTTTGAACTGCGCACCGTGTTCTCCGTAGACACGTTAAACGACGGTAAACATATTAAATGGCGAATATAATTACGCTTTAGCTGCGTAACCAAAACTTATGCAGCCGTTCTTTAAGTCTCAGCATACCGGGATTTATATGAACGCCGTTTAGGTGTGCTAGCCAAACCGAATACTCGAATAGGTGAGGCAAAACTTT
>DSBF01000547.1 GCA_011049495.1 Ignavibacteria bacterium | reverse complement strand
CTCAATATAATATTCCGATTTAGCAAAGGGTTCATGTTGATAGCTACTCTTAAAAATTGCTTCGTATTTATCAGAAAAAATTAGCTTAGAAAATGTTTCCTTAATTTTAAAATACAATGAAATATCTTTGTCAAATTGATGGTCCTTAACAAATGAACCAGTGTCTGTGTCAAATAGATCAATAACTTCATCAAGATTAAAATCCAGCTTTTTACCCGTTATTGCTGAGATATGCTCAATACATTCTTGTAAATTAGGATGCTTTTCTTCGATATAATCTTCAGAACTTAAAGCATACGCTAACTCATCCACATTTTCTAACTTACCATGATGCCTTAAAATCGATAAAAAGATTGAAAAAGATTGCTCATTGATCTCAAGCCCATTATTTTTTAAAAAAAATACCGCACTCTCAAAACTATGAGTAGTCTTTTTGCTGTCTCTCGGATTTCTAATGTACGTTTGAAATTCCTTACTCAACTTTCCAGAATCATGAAAAGCACAAACCGTTCGATGAAGTCCATCATCAAATGAAGCTATCATATTGTTAATATGCCTGATTAAGGGATAGTCAGGATGTGAATAGTAAGTATCTCCGATTTCAAATAAACTCACAGTTGAACTCTCTCTCTTCAGTTTTAATTAGATAACCTGCAACTTCTCTGTTTAACCTAATTTGTTTGTTGCAAACCACAAGACTTTTATAATCCCTATATTGTCTGTCACTAACTGTTTTTGTTGCTGCATATACTTTGGTATATTTTCTGCCAGGTTCAAAAACAATATGGTCAGGATGAGCAGTAAAAGAATCTAAAGTCCTTATCTGTTGTTGTTCTGCCTTACATTCAATATATCTGTAATTTGCTGCAAACTCTGTATTACCCATATAAAACAAAAAAGCACTAAAATGATTTTTTAATGACTTTAGCATTTCTGTTTCATATTTAAAGTCTTTAATAAAAACGACATATTCAGGCGAGAGGAGAAGTTCTCGAAAAATTGGCTTTGGTTTTGTCATTTTTTCATTTTGTTGTTTTATATAAGCGCTATAGCTTTTTTCCAAATCCTTCTCTGCGTTTGTAATTTTCGTACCGATTCCAGCATACTTCTTTTCCTCTGCTTTTGTTTTCTCATGTTTCAATGCCAATACGGTTTTCTCTGAAACAAGTTTATTTAAATCAAAGATTGATTTACTGAATTTTTCCATGATATTAAATTTGGTTTCTGAACTTTTTGTATAATCTTCAATATAATTCTGAGCAAAACTTTTCTTCCGAATAGGAGTTATTAATACAAGAGAATATGAAAAATTAAAGTATTCGGAATCATTAAAATAATCCTCATATCCAATGCCTAAAATCGCGGCCATCATTCCTCCGATTGTTGTTTTCGGAGGGATGGGCAATGTAATGTTTTGAGTAATAGTCAGAGGATCTCTGAAGGCAGCAAAGGTACTCCAGATTTTCATTCCAAACATATTAGCCCTCGCATTTTAAGAACTGCATTTCATCAACAAGTTTTACTTTCTGAATTTGATTTAATTCTTCCTTATATGCTGTCATTGAATCGTCAATAACAATCTCCACCTTTTCTATATAGCCTTCGGCTTTGTTAATTGCTCCGATAAGCTTACCGAAATCCATTTCTGCTTCGTTAACATTTCTAATCATCTCGCTGTCTGTATTTTTTAGACTTACCAACTCATCAAGGAGACCGATGAAATATCCACTAGCCTCTTTATATATTATTCTAATTAGCATCCTTGGTTTTTGCCCCTCTTTGCTTCTGGTATTAAGAAGCTTGGTTCCTAACCATAAAGAATCGAGCATGTCTTCAACGTCGATTTCGCTTGTGTTTGCTTTTATGGCTTGCAAACGGTTAATTGTGCCATACATAGCAAATAACCCATAGGGAATATAATTATCAACTCTGAACGTCTTTTGAAAACGGCCTATTTCCTCACTTTCATCTTTTTTTTCTTCCTTTTCTGTAACAAATGCACCTGTTCCACGTTTCAGTATAGTTTCGGTTTTATTTAAAGACTTAGTCCAACTAAACTGCACAGTGCCCACAAGCTGTATTCCACTTTTTGGGGCAACACCCCCAAATAATCTATTATCAATACAAGACAGGAAAACTCCTTTGTCATCCAAATCCTTTAATTTGTTCTTTAATTCTTTAAATCTTTCCTCCGCCTTTAATCCTTTTTCTACAATCACATCATTATTAATATAAATTTCTTTTTCTTTTCTGTGTTGTAAATCATCCCGTATAGTTCTTTTAATTCTTACATCACTTACTATCGCTTTTTCGTCTACATCATCGAATCTAGGTGCATTGTCAGCGGACATATCACCATTGGGATTACACATTTTAGCATCCCATATAAAAAGTAATTCACTCTGTTTGGCAAGATTTTCCATTTTTTCCTCCTATTGTTAAAGATTGTTATCAGATTCCCCCTCACCTGTTACGGCTTCTGATTGGTTATCCTTGGTAAATTTACCATAATCGTCGAAACCGGCTACAAAGGCAAAAGATATCTTGGCGCTTGAAATACCAGCAGATTTTCCAACCGGCACTTCGTGCACAAGTCTCCTTACCTCAGAATCATTTTTTATTTTAAGCTTGAGCTTCTGCTCGAACCTAAATGCCATTTCAAAAATCCGGTCGAGATTTTGATAATTGATTATTTGGTTTGAAAGCCAGCTTTTAAAGGTTGTATTTTTTTTACTTACTTCTGAAAAATAAGAACTATTTATCACCGCCTTAGCATAAGCGCCTGTACAATATGCCTTCTGTATAACCGATTGTTTGAAAAAATCTGTTTCTTCCTCATCCAATCTTTTCTGCAAATACTCAGAAAAAGATTTTTTTTCTTCTTCCATGAAATCACTCCTTTATTTTATTAAGAGTTTTAAAAAAATTTCTGATCCTATCCTCATCTCTTGAAAATCGATCAGGATAAGCGATCCAT
>DSBF01000364.1 GCA_011049495.1 Ignavibacteria bacterium | reverse complement strand
TGCCATCGTTTTTAATTTTTACATCCAGCCCTTTTTCAAGTGGACGTTTCATATTGTATTTTTCTCTTGCTGTTTTCTCTATTTTGAAACGTTCTGTTTTTAGCGAATCCAATTCTGCTTCAATTTTATTTATTCTTTGTTCGGATTTTTTTATTTCGTTATCAAGGCTTTCAACTCTGCCTTTTACTTCTAGATATTTCAGTATTCCTTTTTCATTAATAAATAAAAAGAATAGAATTATAAGAACAGAAAGAAGATAAATTATTCCCAACAGCTTTGATTTTAGATTAGTCTTAACCTTTGTCATCTATTTCATAGTTAATAATTTTATCAATCAACTCGTCAAATGAAATTCCTATTGCTTTAGCCATTTTGGGGATAAGACTATGGCTAGTCATACCAGGCAGTGTGTTTACTTCGAGACAGTAATTTCTATTTTCGTTTGTTAGTCTGAAATCAACTCTTGCATAATTTGAACACTCGACAGAGTTAAAGGCAAGCAATGCTTGTTGTTGTAAATGTTGTGCTGTTTTATCGGGTATTTCAGCCGGGACAATATACTCACTCATTCCATTAGTATATTTACATTCGTAATCGTACAATCCATGCTTTGGAACAATTTCAAGAACCGGTAATGGTTGCTGCCCAAGAATACCGACCGTAACTTCTCTCCCCGGAATATATTCTTCGACTAATGCTTTATTAGAAAAATTGAGAGCAAGTTTAACAGATTCTTCAACTTCACTTTCTCCTCTGCAAATTGAAAGTCCAACCGTTGATCCTTGATCGTTTGGTTTTATTACACAAGGGAATCCAAAAAATTTTTTGATTTTTTCTTTAATTAAATTATAGTTGTGTTCATTACAATTAACTACGAACCATTTTGGCGTGGCAACATCAAAATGTTGAAACATAATTTTTGACATGGATTTATCCATTGCCATAACACTTGATAAAATTTTTGAGCCGGTATATTTCAGTCCGCGTAGTTCCAATAATGCTTGAACTGTTCCGTCTTCACCATACTTTCCGTGTAATCCAAGAAATACCAAATCAACATTATTGAGTAAGGGAGAATTTAATGCAGGTACATAGTTTTCAGTTCTTACTTCAGAATAATTTTCCTTAGCAAAAAATTTTTCTTCTTCTATCGGTTGATTTGTTCCGTATGCTGGATCAATTAAGACTAATTCGTGCCCAAGATTCCTAATTGCTTTAGAGATAGACTTGCTTGATTCTTTCGATACTTCTCTTTCGGGCGAAGAACCACCGACAAGTAAAGCAATTTTTAATTTTTTACTTGACATAGATTTTTAGAAATCCATTCGAGATTTTTTATCGATCTTAATTCCGTAAGCTGATTCGGCAATATCGTATAACTCTTTTAATTTGAGAAGAGGAATAGTTTTTTCCCTACCAATCGAACGAGCTGTATATAATATCTGAGCGGTATGTTCAAGTTTTTCCATCCGGAAATATGCCCCTTTTATATTTTTTCCAAATGTAACGGCACCATGATTTTCAAGAAGCATAGCCCAAGCATAATCAATATGGGGTTTCATTGAGTCCGGCAATTGATCTGTTGACGGAGTTGCATATTTACATAACGGAACTTTTCCCAACGATAAAATTACTTCCGGGAAAATTGGTTGTGTAAATCCTTCACCCAATGAAGCAAAAGCGGTTGCGTGAATAGGATGACAATGCACAACCGCATTTATTTCTTTTCTATTTTTATATGCTAAAAGATGAATTTTACTTTCGGTTGAAGCTTTACCTGAACCATTCACAACGTTCCCTTCGTAATCAATTTCAACAAGATCATCTTCTGTAACATCCCCCTTACATATTCCCGCTCGTGTAATTAGAATTCTTTCTGAGTCTAATCTAACAGATAAATTTCCGTCATATGCCGCGACATATCCCTTTTCATAAACCTTGTGACAGAATTCTATCAGCTCACTTATTATTGACATTGATTTTCCAGTTCAGCCATTATTCTTAAATTTATCAATCCATCTTCACCCGTAATAGTTGGTTGCTCATTAGTTAGTATTGCCGATTGAAAATCGCGCAATCTAAAAAGTAATATGTTTGCCTTTTTTCTGAATGCTTTTTTTGTTTCACCGTGAAGATCAATAGTCAATTTACTTGGAGAAGGTTTATTGCCGATAACATTCTCTATACTTATTGCTCCTTTGTAACCAAGAATTTCAATACGGTTAAAAAATCTTTTTGTGTTATAAGAAACATTAAAATGACCATATCCGTTTTTATAAAATTTCACAACTGCTGAAGCAAAATCTTCAACTTCACTTTTGTAAATTATATTATCCATGAAACCTTTCACTTCCTCTATTTCACCCCCAAAAAATCTTAACAAGTCAATCATATGAGTACCGACATCTCTGAGAGCCCCTCCCCCGCTTAATTTTTTCTTAAACCGGAAATTATCACTCGGAGGAATGTCCGCATTAAAAGAAGCTGAAACAGAAACAATCTTTCCTATCATTTGTTTCTCAATTAATTCTTTTGCTTTAACTACGAGAGGATGAAATTGATGAATATAGTTGATAGATAGATAAACATTATTTTCTTTACAAACATTAACCATTTCCTCGGCTTGTTGAACATTAAGAGCCATAGGTTTTTCACAAAGAATATGTTTACCGGCTTTAGCTGCTTTAATTACTTGTTCATAGTGGTTGTAGTTTGCACTGCCAATGTATACAGCTTTAAAATCATGTTTTAGAAATTCATCAAAGTTAGAATATGTTTTTGCTACACCAAACTTTGATCCAACTTTTTTTGCTCTTTCTTCAGACGAACTATAAATAGCTGTAAGTTTACTTTTCTTTAATAATTGAAAAGTCGGCAGAAAAGTATTTTCAGTATAATATCCGCAACCGGCAACACCCCAGGTTAATCTTTTACCTCGCGGGATTTTTAATTTTCTTTTTCCCATTTCACAACTTTAGTT
>DSBF01000140.1 GCA_011049495.1 Ignavibacteria bacterium | reverse complement strand
GTTCGTCTCTTATTTTCCCGGCAAAAACCAGCGTAATTTCCTTGTTGTAAAGGTCGTCCGAAAAATCAAAAATGTGCACTTCGATGCTGCGGCTGTCGGCATTTTTATTGAAAGTGGGCCGGGTGATGTCCCCAACGCTAGATATTGGAGATATGTGTGGAGTTTAAGACATTGAACAGCAACCTGAAAAACTTTAATGAAACGGCCTCGGGTAACCGGAGCTTTTTAAATAATGACCTTTAAGCGAATGCACGATAATTTTATTGTCGAACACTTCGTACACTATGCGGTGTTCTTTATTAATTCTGCGAGACCAGCAACCGGTAAGGTTGTATTTTAGTGGTTCTGGCTTGCCGATGCCATCGTAAGGACTTTGCAGAATGGCTTCAATGAGTTTGCGAATTTTCTTTAGGACTGCAACATTGTTGGTTTTTTTCCAGAAGCTCAAATCTTCTTTAGCCTACAAGGTATATTCTATTTCCATATATCGTCAAGGTCAATTTTTACGGTTTTGCCTTCGGCAGCCTGCTTACGGCTTTTTTCAATCTTAGCCACAAACTCAGAATCATAAGGCGAAACCTTAGCAACCTCAAACTTAATTTTCAGGGCTTCGAAAAAAGCCTTGATAACGCTCATCTCCTGTGCGTTTGCCGGGTGTACTATAATATCCTGTGTTTTCATAATACTTTCTATTTTAATTTAAAATGTTGCAATATATATCTTTTAAAAGACTGCAATAATAAGTTTTTCACAAAAATAGTTGATAGATATGTCATAAACAAGAAAAGTTATTCTTTGAAGTTACCCCAAAATTAGTATGCAAATTCATCCAACTTCTTGTTTATCAACAGAAAATAAATACTCACAAGTGGAAAAGTACTTTTTTTTTGAAAAAATGGGGTAACTTTTTGCATAAAAATATCATAAGCGCCCCATCTTTGTAATACAAACAATCAAAGTAAGACGCTTATGAATTATAGTAAACTTGCGAACAAGTTAAGGACAAAATTAAGCAAATTTTCGGGGTATGTCAGTGAGAATTTGGATAAAACATGCAGTCGGTTTATAAATGAGGCCATTTATGGTATTTTAAGTTCCCAATCGGTAATGCTCACAGAAATTGGCCGCAGTCTTGAGACAGAAGTACCTTTAAAAAAAATTGAGGAACGTTTTTGCCGCCAGTTCAAAAAGGATGAAATTTGGGGAGATATCCATGAGTAGATACTTTCTGATGCAGTTCCTTATATCAAAGATAATAACTTGCTGATTTTAGATTTAAGCGATTTGTTCAAGAAATATGCAAAGAAAATGGAATACCTTGCCACGGTACGCGATGGCAGCGAGGGGGGTGATTAAACTGGATACTGCTCAGAAACTAAAGATAATGACAGAACATGTTTTAAAACAGGCCAAACGTGTATTTGGCGTGCCTGATTTTAAATATTATGCACTTGGAGACGGGATCAGCACTGTATTTAAGCGTTCGCCAGGAAAGCTACGCACTCCAAAAAATCCCGGAACCGACCAATTACAATTAACTTTCGGATTTACTTAAAATAATGGGGTAACTTCAAAAAAATAAATTTGCTTTTTAGCCTCAAAAATTTTATTTTTAACCCGTTAAAACCAAAATTAAATCAACCTTGAACCAAAAAGCTATAACCCATGAAACTCCAAATCAAACAAGCAGGAATTATTCATTACATTAATATTGAGGAAATTATATATTGCAGGGCTGAACGTGCTTATTGTACAGTTTTCCTTTTGAATAATGAGAAATTAACCTGTTCGAAACCATTGTCAGAAATAAGTAGGTTACTCAGTCAGCCTAATTTTGTCCGGATTCATCATTCTTTTCTAATAAATTTGAATTTTGTAATTAAGCAAATAAAAAAGTCTGATAACAGCCAGTTCGTTTTAATGTGTAACGAAACTTTGCTCCCGATTGCCAGAAACAGGAAACATTACTTCGAACAAACAATGAATAAATTTCTTTCAAAATAAAGCCGGTTATCAAACATTCTTACCATTCGGAAACTAATTATGACCATTCGGAAATTTTATCTAACCAAAGGGAAACTGTTTGTTATATATCAGTATTTTACGATTGTTTTTTAAAATTAAGAGGTGTATTTTTGTTGTGTCAGAATTATAATAACGTACCGTGTAATACCAGTTGTGCGGTACATAAAAAAATCAAAAAGCATGAAAAAAATTACATTTATTTTCGTTTTGGGATTTTTATCCCTGTCGTTAAGTTGTTTTTCCCAAATTAAAGTGAACAGTAATGGTTATGTTGGAATTAACAAATCCAATCCAGCCTATAATTTAGATTGGTTTGGAACCGGTAGATATTGGGCAACCTGGTGACAATTAATTTTTGATAGCAGTGGTTATAGTGGAGTTGCAACAATACATCCATACGAGGACTGGGTTGGTTGCCTTGGACGGTCGGATAAACGTTTTAATATTCTTTATGTTGACCATGTTATAACCAGGGCTGTAACTTATACTTCTGATGAAACCCTCAAAACGAATATCAGGAATTTGAATGGGTCGCTTAACAATGTTTTAAAAATCAGGGGTGTTAAATATGATTTTAAAAGTGATTTCTTTAAAGTTGATAACCCCAAAATACAAAAAGAACTTGAAGAAAACACCAAAAATGAGATTGGATTTCTGGCACAGGAAATAATAGAAGTATTTCCTGAAATGGTTTTTTTGGATAGCACGAACAACCAATATTCAGTCGATTATATTCAGTTAATCCCTGTCCTTGTCGAGGCGATTAAGGAACAGCAGGATATTATTGACGACCTTGTTGCCAAAATCGAAACAATGGAAGAAAATTGTTGCACTAATTCCCTTAAAAGCGCTTCACTTAATACCGGAACAGACACCAGACTGGCCGACAACGAAGCGGTTCTTTACCAAAATACTCCTAACCCGTTCAGGGAACAAACCGAAATTAAATGCTGTTTACCG
>DSBF01000191.1 GCA_011049495.1 Ignavibacteria bacterium | reverse complement strand
TCAATCTTGAAGAAAATAAATTCTTCTTTTCATCTGTGCCCGAGAAATACTTTGGTAATAAATCAAACACAACTGAGGATGAAAGAGAGCTGATTGATCCTGCAAGTGTTGACATTGCAGCGGCGAATAATCCGGCAATAATTATTCCGGTCACTCCTACCGGCAAATTTTCTATAATAAATTTGGGAAATAATTCATCTGAACGAATTTCCATTTGTCCGTAGTAAACAAAAAGAGCAATTCCAATAAATAAAAACAATGCAAACTGAATAAAGACAGCAATACCGCTTGCAATTACAGCTTTACGGGCAGCTTTGAGATTTTTAGTAACAAGTAATCTTTGAACAATTAATTGATCAGTTCCGTGAGAAGCCATTGATAAAAAAGTACCGCCTATTATTCCACCAATTAAAGTATACGGATCATTAAAAAGCGATTTCGGATCTTGTAAAAAATCAATATTGAGGAAATTAAATTTATGAGAGAAATCACTGATGAAAATTGTACTGAATCCCCCGGGAATGAAAACATCAATCAAAAACCAAAGTGAGATGATTGCCCCGCCTATGTATACACTCATCTGTGCAACATCAACCCAAATTACACCCTTTACACCACCAGTAACAGTGTACATAAGAGTGATGACAGCGATAATCAAAATTGCTACAGGGTAATCAATTCCCAATAATATTTTTAGGGGAATAGCTGTTGCGAAAAGTCTTACACCGTCGGCAAGCAATCTTGTAAACAAAAAAACAACCGATGCAAATGAGCGTGTTTCAGTACCGAATCTTTTACCTAGGAATGCATAAGCCGTAGAGAGTTCACCCTTAAAATATTGTGGAAGTAAAACTACAGCAACAATTATTCTTCCCAGGATGAATCCAAATGCTAACTGAAGAAAGTTTAGATTAGTAATGTATGCCAACCCGGGAATTGAAATAAATGTAAGTGTACTTGTCTCTGCAGCAACAATTGAAAAGGTTACAGCCCACCAAGGGACTTTGTCAGATCCGAGGAAGTAATCTTTAGTGGATTTTTGTTTGCCTCCGGAAAAGTAGCCTATTAACGCAATGACAACCAGATAAATAGCAATAATTATAAAATCGACAGAGCGATTCAATAAAACTACCTATGCGCTTTTAAGATCTTCAATTGCTTGATCAACAGTTTCAAAAATTGGAAGGATTCTATCCAATTGAGAAATCTCAATAAGACTTTTTACATTTTTGGTAGGAGAAGCAATCCTAATACTCCCTTCATTCGATTGAAGAATTCGGTAGGCAAGTAAAATTGCACTTAAACCCGAGCTGTCGCAATAGTCAACCTCGGATAAGTCAAAAATCAGTTTACTAATTTCATCTGTATGAAGTAGAATAGTTAATTCACCTTTAACAAGACCGGCTATCTGTGCATCAAATTTTTTTTCATTTAGTCGAAAGATGGATACGTCATCAATTCTTTTCAATTCGAAGTTAAAATTTTCGTTCATAGCTGCTTATTTTCCTAGTAAATGATATGTATAAATAATTAGAACATTTGAACAGAATTTAAGAAATTTCTATAAGAAATTTCAGCATTATTTTGATTATTTGCTATCTGTAAGTTATACAATTCGTCCGCTTTTGGTTTTTTGAATCCTACAGTAATTTTACTATCGGGAATATTTGCAAGAATACCTCTAAATAAATTATTTTCTCTGCATAAATCAAATACGGCATCGAATTTCATATTGGATAATTTTTTAGCGAATTCTTTCCTCGGCAAACCGAATTTTGTTTTTGATTCATCGTTGAAAAAAATAACATCATAAGGAAATTCTTCACTGGCAACATGCTGTAATCTTTCATGAACTAAAAGAATTACTTTTTTTTCGTTTAGTCTAAAGTATGCAGGAATATCCATTGATTTTAGAATATCTTCAGCAGTGTTTGGAAGTACTATTAGAATTGTTTTTGCTTCGGTAATAATTCCTTTAAAATTTTGAGTAACCGATTTCTTGCTGAAATATTTTCTCTTTGCTATAAAAAGCGCGAATTTTTCTTTTAATGAACTCATTATTTTGCAGACTCTATAAGTGAAAGAAACTCATCTTCATTAAGAATTTTTATTCCCAACTTTTCAGCTTTATCTAATTTAGAACCGGCGTTTTCACCAACCACTAAATATGATGTGTTTTTGCTTACACTGCCGGTAACTTTACCTCCCTTTTGCTGAATCATTTCTTTTGCTTCATCACGTGTGAATTTCTCTAAGGTGCCGGTCAATACAAAAGTAAAATCTCTTAACGCTTCCGATGTTTCTCCGGTTGATTCTATGGCAAACTTTAATCCGGCTTTTCTTAATCTGTTTATAATTTCCAAATTATCCGAGGTTGCAAAGAATTTTTTGATACTGACACTTATTGAAGGTCCAATTTCGTGAATGTTTTCTATATCTTCTTCGGAGGCTTTTAATAGATTATCAATATTCTTAAAATGATGGGCTAATTTCTGAGCAGCGCCGGCACCGACAAATCTAATTCCAAGTGCAAATAGAACTTTTTCAAATGGTCTGTTTTTACTCTCCTCAATTGCAGAAAGCAAATTGTTGATGCTTTGCTCTCCAAACCTTTCTAAAGCAATAAGTTCGTTTTTATGTTTATGAAGATCATAAATATCAGCGTATGACTTTAAAAAGTTATAGTCAACAAATTGGTCAATAATTGCTTTACCCAGCCCCTCTATATCCATTGCACCCCGTGATGCAAAGTGTTCTATCTTACCTTTAACTTGTGCCGGACAAGTATTATTCTCACAATAAATTGCTACTTCTCCTTCCGGACGAATCAGTTTTGAATTACATACCGGGCAATTCTGTGGAGGTATAGTTATAACAGAGTCTTTTCCCCTTTTCTTAGTAATAACATGTACAACTTTGGGAATTACATCTCCCCCCTTTTCTATTATTACATAATCCCCTTCACGAATATCTTTTCTTTCAATCTCTTCAAT
>DSBF01000483.1 GCA_011049495.1 Ignavibacteria bacterium | reverse complement strand
GTACTTGTGGGATGATAAACCTGTATTAGTAAATAATTTAATAAGAACCGGGCGCGGTAAAATGATGGGTGTTGATTATAACAAAGGCTTCAATTGGATTGGTGCATCTATAGGATTCTTTCATTACAATTCATAAATATCTTATTATACACTACATTATATTTCTTTCAATAAAAAACTAATCTCAGCGAGAAAACCATGTTTACTAGATTATTAGTTATTGCATCTTCATTGATGGCAGTATTTATTGGCGGGTGTGGATATGAATCTTATCAGGAAGAATCATCGCCCGATAAATCTATTGTCGTTCAGACGAACCTTAACAGTGAAGGTCAATTTTATTACAAGGTACTTTACAAAGGCAAAGTAGTAATTGATTCCTCAACTGTTGGGTTTGAGTTCAAGGACATGCCCCCTATGAAAACAGGTTTTGAAATTCTTAGAGCAAAGAAACAATCTGATTCAGAATCTTATGAACTGCCTTGGGGAGAGCAAAGATATGTTGAAAGTGATTACAATCAACTCAAAATTGATTTACGTGAAAAAGAAAACTTGGAAAGAAAGTTTTCGATAATATTCAGAATTTTTAATGACGGCATTGGCTTCAGATATGATTTCCCAAAACAAAAAAATATTGATAGTGTTGTTATAACCGATGAACAAACTCAGTTCCGATTAACAGGAGATCATAAAGTATGGTGGACTCCGGGTGATTGGGATATTTACGAACATCTTAATAATACTTCTAAGGTAAGTGAAATTGATGCGTTGTCAAAAAGGTCTCACAGCAGTTTAGCTCAAACATATATTCCTTATAATGCAGTTAACACTCCGGTTACAATGAAAACGGAAGATGGTATTTACTTGAGTTTTCATGAAGCTAATCTTACTGATTATGCTGATATGACGTTATTAGTTGATACAGAAAATTTAGTTTTAACAAGCGGTTTAGTGGGGAATGATTTCGGATTTAAAGTTGAGCAAAAAACCCCATTTGTTACTCCATGGCGTACAATACAAATTGCTGAAAGAGCAGGTGATTTAATTGAATCCAATTTAATTCTTAATCTGAACGAACCGAATCAATTAGCTGATATTTCTTGGATTAAACCGATGAAGTATGTCGGAATATGGTGGGAGATGCATCTCGGTAAAAGTAGTTGGGATATGGCAAGCGGAAGACACGGCGCAACTACCGAAAACGCAAAACGATATATTGATTTTGCTGCCAAGCATGGATTTAACGGCGTTCTAATTGAAGGTTGGAATACAGGCTGGGAAAATTGGACTGGTGATGATCGCGAAGGAATCTTTGATTTTGTAACTCCTTATGCTGATTATGATTTGGAAGAAGTTGTAAGCTATGCAAATGAAAAAGGTGTTCAAATAATTATGCATCATGAAACTTCTGCTGCAGTATCAACCTACGAACAGCAGCTTGATACTGCATTTGCACTTTGTGAAAGACTTGGTATTAATGCCGTGAAAACCGGTTATGTCGGACAAATTATCCCGGATGGTTATTATCATCACGGACAATATATGGTAAGACATTATAGAAAAGTATTACTAAAAGCTGCACAACATAAAGTAATGGTTAATGCTCACGAACCGATTAAAGATACCGGAGAAAGAAGAACCTTCCCAAATATGATTTCCCGAGAGGGATTAAGAGGAAACGAATTTAATGCATGGTCAAGTGATGGAGGCAATCCACCGGAACATTTAACGATAATTCCTTTTACACGAATGCTTTCCGGACCAATTGATTTCACACCGGGTATTTTTGATATCAAGTTTGATAAGTATAAAAAAGAGAATCAAGTCAATACAACCTTAGCTCATCAGCTTGCATTATATGTTGTTATTTATAGTCCGATACAAATGGCGGCAGATTTACCGGAAAATTACGAAGGTCATCCTGCATTTCAATTTATAAAAGATGTTGGCATTAATTGGGATGAGACGAAGGTTCTTGACGGTGAAATAGGTGAGTTTGTTACTATTGCTCGTAAAGAAAGAGAAACCGGAAATTGGTTTATAGGAAGTGTAACGAATGAAAACGAAAGAGAAATTATTATTCCTCTTTCATTTTTAGACAAGGATAAAACTTATAGAGCTGTGATTTATAAAGATGCGGAAGACGCGCATTGGAATAAAAATCCCACCGCTTATGTTATTGAAAATAAAGAAGTACAAAATACTAATGAACTAAAAATTTATTTAGCATCGGGCGGTGGAGTTGCAATTAGTTTGTTTTCTAATTGATGGGTCTTTATTAGCCATTGTAACCGCAGACTTTACGTCTGCGGTTGTAACCTCTTAAGAAAAAAATAATGCAATATTAATTGTGAGGTATATAACAACGCCAACAAATGTCGGCGGTTACATTTAATCTGTTAAAAGGGAATTTAAAAAGAGGTGTATCTTTTGATATTGTACCGAATGTCGGATCCGCCGGAGGCGGACAGGCTCGAATTTACCCGCCACAATTAGGACGGCTCATAACTTTCGTATATAACTACAAATTTAGTACCGAAGGCCGGACTCGAACCGGCACATGGTTTAAGCCATACCAGATTTTGAGTCTGGCGCGTCTACCAATTCCGCCACTTCGGCAAATTTATAAAGAACAAAATTGAGTTGTAAAAATACGAAAGAAGTGATCAGTTATCAAATAATTTAGTTTTAGTAAAAGAATATTTCTCAGTTGTTAGAGGAGATATACCGTTAACAATTTTTAATCTTTTAGCTCGTTCCATCTCAGAGAAAAATATTCTTGCGGTAAAGCTGTTTAAAATATATTTACCTTTTCTTCGCCGCTTATAAATTATTTTAGAATGTTGTAATTGTTGCTTTGGTTTATTTGCTCTGTATCCTAAGTAAGAGAATAATACAGCAAGCAAAAGTCCGCTGAAAAAAGCCACCGATGATAGAATAATAATGATATATAAGTTCACACTATACCAAAAGATTTATTGGAGTATATAATTTATTAACAAGATGCCCTGG
>DSBF01000423.1 GCA_011049495.1 Ignavibacteria bacterium | reverse complement strand
ATGCAACAATTTATCAATGAAACAATGCATTTACTTTTTCCTTTGAACTTTATACTTTATCCTTGATTTAATCTTGATACTTGATACCCGTCAAAGTCGGGCACGCTTGATACTTATTAAACTTTTGATCTCAATAATCTTTTATTAAATTTATGACTGCGAATCTTTACAAACTAGTAAGGGCATTCTTTAATTTTTCACTTAACTTTGTCACCCAAAGTGGCAATCATAACACAGCCATGTGACTGACGTGGCGAAGCTGTACCTTTAACGTAGACTGACCTTTATAATTTGAACTTGATTTTATCTTGATACTTGATACTTGATACTCGATACTTGTTACTCGATACTCGATACTGAAAAAGTTTGATAATATGGAAAAGACAGCAAAATTAGTTAATGAAACAAGATTAATAAAAAAGAGTGAATTGAAAAAGATTTTGCCGGAAGGGAAGATTTACAAAGAAAAGTATTTTGGATTTACTAAATCATTTATTGTATGTAATACTGAATAGAATTAATATATTTATTTTGTTTACAATTTATGTGCAAAATTTCATAATTACTAACGTAAGTTTTATACACATGAAAAAATAATCTCCGTCGTTGGCGCACGACCAAATTTCATTGGCGAAGCCATCCCTACGGGAGAAAGTAGCACCACTGCACCGTGCCTTCAAAGAATTTTCAATTTACAATTTGGAATTTACCCCAAAGGGGCAGGCAATTTGAATTTTGATTTTGTTTTTTTTTGCTTTTGAACTTTGTTTTTTATCCATTGTCCTTTGTCCTTGATAACCCTTTATCCTTTATTTGTTTGCCCGCCTCCGGCGGGTCTTGCTCGTCCTCTGGCGTGTGGAATTTGTAATTGTTAGTATGGTTGAATCAGATTTTATGAAGTAGTCGAAAAAGGGTATTCATTTTTATATCTTACAATTATTAAGAAAGTAATAGGTAATACATATGAAGACTATAAAAATTAAAAGAAAAATAAGTTCTACTTTAATTAGAGTTAAAGAGTTAGAAAAATTCAAAGGTAAGAACGTAGAAATAAATCTCAATATAAATGAGATTAATAATGAAGGAAGAAAAGAAGAAAAGAATCTTGCCGGCATCTTTTCACGATATGCTGATAGTAATCTTTCAAAAAAAGAAAATCAAGCATGGGGGATAGCTGTAAGGGAGAAGCATGAGAATTATAGACGCTAATATTGTTCTACGCTACCTCATCAAGGATGATTTAACACTTCACAAAAAGGCAGTCGAAATTATTGAGAATTAACTTCTATTTTTGCCAAATGAAATCGCTGCCGAAATAGTTTATGTTCTCGAAAAAGTATATCGTATCCCAAAGAAAGAGATATGTGATGTTCTTACTTTGCTTTTCAAAAGAGATAATTTCGAATTTATTGATAAACAGATTGTCCTAACTTCCTTAAAGTATTACCATGAATATAATTAGACTATGCGGATACCTTGTTAATTTCTTATAAGAGGGTCCAAAATGCCGATGTGTTAACTTTCGATAAAAAGCTGAATAAAATTATTGAAAAAATATAAAATCCAATTAGAATGGCGCAGCACCGTGCGTTTTTTGTTCCGCAGTTTCAATCCCGCTAGTGGGCCGAATCCCATAAAGCGGGACATCCCGCGATCCTCAGCGGACCGAAAATAAAACCGGAATCGTAAAATCAATAGATAAAGAAAAGTTCCATGCAATCATTTCGGAGCGGAGCGAAGATCCCGACTCGTTGGAACAATCATTCAATCAACCAATCTGTTTTAACTTAATAAACTTTGCTAAGTAATTGCAAATATAATGATATCAATAAAATCTAAAAATAATATCAAAATAAGATTAACGGATGAACGATGGAGACACATTACCGAGGAACATTCTGAGTTAGCCGGATATTATTTCGATGTACTTGAAACAATTACAAATCCCGATTATATTCATAAAGGTATTCAGGATGAATTATTAGCTGTAAAAGAAATTATTGGTGGGAAGTTCCTTGTTGTGATTTACCGCGAAATTAACGAATTAAATGATGGATTTATAATTACCGCATTCTTTACAAAAAGAAAGAAACATTTTGAGAGGAGAGAACTATTATGGAAGAAATAAATGTAAGAAATTATCTCGACCTGGCTTCAGATTTGTTGAATCTTCCATTTAACAATGTATGGACAAATTACGATAAAGAAGCTGATGTGCTTTATATGAATTTCAAAAAACCCGCTGTCGCAGATGACAGTGAATTAACTGAAGATAATATTATAATTCGTTATGAAGGGAAAGAAGTAATAGGCATAACTATATTGAATGCTTCTAAACGTATTAACTGATCACGCTCTTGATAAAACTTATGCATAAATATGAAGTAATAATATATTGGAGTAATGAAGATAATTCATATATAGCTGAGGTTCCTGAGTTACCAGGCTGTATGGCTGATGGTGAAAGCTATAAATAAATATCCGGATTATTCAAAAAGACCTTGTTTACTGGTTTGCATAAGTAAACTGTGAAAATCAGTTGCATCAATGTTATCCGTGTTCCATTCATTTTGAATGAAAAAGAAAAAATGAAAAAAAGAAAACAAATTAAAAGTATTCGTGAAGGAAAGTATCTTGCAGAAGTAAGTGTTTCCGAAGGATCCATTGGAGAACTACTGGAAACTAATGAAAGTTGGACCCCGTATTTGTCCTTGGAGGATGCTTATAGACTTGATGATGTGAGAGAAGCTTTAAATAAAAATGATTTAGAAAGGGCTATGAGTCTAGCAAAGATTTTTACTTTAGAACCTGTCTCGGCGCCTGTCCACCGAAGTCGACTTTCAGACGAAGGTGGGTAACGGGGTGGGAACGGAAAGTCAGAAAAAATAAATATAAATGTAATTCCCGACTTCGATCCGGAATCAAAACCCAAACAAGTAGAAAATAAACCCGGTAATTCGCTAAATTCGTCAATCCGTAAATCCGACAATGCAAAAAGGGGTTTTGAATTTGCAGCAAAATGGTATTATAGT
>DSBF01000495.1 GCA_011049495.1 Ignavibacteria bacterium | reverse complement strand
TTTCCAAATAACCAAATCAATGGCTTATCAAATTGATTAGAGGTCGTCTGCATTTCAATTAATAATAACGCGCTTTCGAATGGCACAACACTATTTGTCTCATCCAATATGAACTTTGGAGTTTTTGATTTGTCGGTTATTATTAAATTTATCTTTTGCGAAATTCAATGTCTTCACCTTTGGCTCTTGCTTCTCTGATCATTTGTTGCAAATCTTCCGGTAATGAATCTACAGGTACAATAAATCCATTAAACAACACCATCTTGTTCAATGGATTCAATTCCTTCATTTTTTGTGTAGAAAACTCTGGATTAAAATGCCACATGTCAAACAGATTCTTAATCTCACGCGCCTTGTTGGACACTGTAGAATTTTTTGTCCCAAAGTATTCACTGATCTCTTCTGCTGCCATATAGGGTTCAAATGACTTATCGAACAAAAAATTTATCGACCCGATTGCATAAACGACAGCAGCTGCCCAAATCTCTGGCTTACCTCTCTGAAAAGGAACATCTCTTTTTCTCCCAAGCTTTTTAATTAACTTTTCACATAACTGAAGATAATCATCATCCAATTTTTGAGCACAAAAGGCTCCTGTCATTTCCAGAAGTTTTTCCTCTCTTTGTTTGATCTCTTGTTTAGTCATAATGTCGTTTTTCAATCGGGATATAATTGATTGCCTCAATATTGCTGATTATTTTTCTTAGGGTTAAGAACAGTTTATCTTTTTCCGGCGGATTATCCCAAAACAATTCGTCCAACTCGTCATCTTCAAATTCCATTATCTCACGGGTCAAACTTTCCGCCTTATCAATATATTCAGTCTCGTTTTTGCATTCATAAGATAGTACTCCATAATGCAAAGTCAAATCATGAGTCAGTTTCTCGGCCTCGATTAAAATGCCGTCATATGCTTCTCTTGATAAATCATCAGTATCCATATGCAGGTGTCTGTTTTACTTGTTACACATAACGCTTGCCGGTATACGCTGTTGCCGTTTCAGGGTGATTCCCTGTCAAGTTACAACAAATGTAGAAGCGGGCTGCAACCCTTCGCATACCTCTAAAACCCTTATTGGCTATACCGCTTGTTGTACGTTCGTAGCTATTCATTATCCTGTTTTCTTTTTTATTTTAATTAGTTCAGTTATATCGTTTAAATAATTGTCATTTTCTACTCTCAACCATAACCATTTCCCATCGTGATATTGTTTTCTATCCTTTCATATAAATCTTGCGATAAGATTTTCTTTTTAGTATGAATTTTTTCTAATTCCGATTTTCCAAATATCAGCAAAACTGTTATACTTTCTCTCTCAGGAAAAATTGTCACAAAATACTTTTATCATCTGGGATTAACTCGGGATTTAATGGTCTTGAAAATGGATAATTATTACTCCTTATCTCATCTAATCTTTCCTTGTTTTCATAAGGTTTTATGCAATGAATGTACTCTCTTTTTGATACTTTAATATCTTTTGTAAAAGTCTCATAAATAACTTTTCTCTGATTAAAGTTATCACATGGATAATCTTCGCATTGAGAACAATTTTCCAATCCCTTGTCAATGACACAAGGTCGTACAGGGCATTTGTTATCAATCAATTTTGGAGCATTTGACGAAATACAGCCTTCGCAATAAATTTCTTTGGCAGGTATCCTAAATCCGTATATTTTATGCCAAGTATCACTAAGAAATTCTCTTTGGTCATTTTGCTCAATGTTGTCTTTATACGCAAGGCATAAATCATATCTATATCCGCATCTTGTTAAAATTTCTTTTGGCATAATTTTATCGCTTTGGTTCTCCTGCTATGACGCACAACGTTTGGCAATATGGCCCGTGGTGGTTTGCGGGCTACATCACTATCCACCGTTACAAACCTTTATGCGGGGCAGAATGTTTCAAATTACCACTTCCCTCGCCATTGGCTATATTGCGTGTTGCACACTGGCATTAATTCGTTTTTTAATTCTTTCAGTTCGTCAATTCTTTTATTATCAATAAAATGTGTTGCAAAAAGTTTTTCTATATTCGGGTCTCCTGATTTACTGAACACCAATATCCTTTTATTTTTTGTTCCCCATTGGTTGTATCCAGTCCATGAATTCTTTAACTTTCGCTGTTCTGCGAATTTTCTTGTTATTCTATTCAATCTGGGTTTTTACAAATTCAATCATTCTCTGGTTCTTATAATCAAACCATTTTTGTCTGTATTCTCCAGAGTTGTCGATTTCCCATTTGAAGTTCCGAAATGGTTTGGGTTTATTCAATGCCTTAAATAGTCTGTCCTGTAAATTCTGATTGTCAACAGTCTCAGCGAAATCGGTCATAATCTCGAAACTCTCATTCGATGTCATTTTTTCAAATTCGAAATAGTCACCCCAATTTTCATCTAATTTGTCAAGAGTCTCTTGCCATGGCTCGGTATCTTGGTCAATCCAGTCACCGTCAAGAAAATCCGGAGTTGTTTTAATTTCCCCGTTTTTCAGGGGGTAAAAACAACGCATTCCGATGTCAAGATTTTCCGCTATTTCTTTTATTTGTTCTTCCGTTAATGTCATGTACGGTCGTTTTCTATGCTTGTGTGCAACGGTTGTGTATAATCAATTGTTTTTTATCCGCCCAAAATAGCTGTATAAAAATAGTTGTTCATATTTTTCATAGGAGGTTTTCGGTTGATACCACCCCATTTTTGAACCAGCGCTGAGGGGAGGGGTTGAGAGATCAGATCACACTCTGACCGGTTACCCCAAACCTCTTGCCATTTCCCTTACAACGACCCAATCCTTACAAACGTTTCATTCCAACAACCCCCGACCGTGCTTGGCGAGGCGGTTTTCCTGTTTCAATTTCCGGAGGACGGCATCCAGGATGCCGTTTACGAACCGCCCGCTATCCTCGGTGGAGAATTTCTTCGCCAGATCGATGGCCTCGTTGATCGTCACCTTCGGCGGGATCTCCTCGAAAAAGAGCAGCTCGCAGAGCGCAAGCCGGAGGATGAGACGGTCGAGCAGGGCGATCCGTTCGAATTTC
>DSBF01000497.1 GCA_011049495.1 Ignavibacteria bacterium | reverse complement strand
GATTTGCTCATAGGAAAGATAGTTAGCAGTTAATGTGCGATATAAACCGGGGCAGGTTACTGCCCTGCCCCTAAGAGAAGTTTTACTTATTACTGTCTTTAGCTTCTACAACAGCGATAGCAGCCATATTTATAATATCATCAACAGTGGCGCCGCGTTGCAATACATGAATCGGTTTATTTAATCCCATAAGAATTGGACCAATTACTGTAGCATCAGTTAAACGAGCCAATAATTTATAAGCAATATTTCCGGCAGCAAGGTCAGGGAAAATCAACACATTAGCACCGCCTTTCAAAGATGAAAATGGAAAGACTTCCTCAATGATTGATGGAACAACCGCAGTATCTGCCTGCATTTCACCATCGACAATAATATCCGGGCGCCTTTGTTTCACAATTGAGACAGCATGTTTAACTTTATCAGACAATGGATGTTTTGCACTTCCAAAATTACTAAAGGAAAGCATTGCAACTTTGGGTTCTATTTCAAATTCTCTAACCGTATCCGAAGACATTATTGCAATTTCCGCAAGCTGCTCGGATGTTGGATCAATATTAACAGTCGTATCTGCAAAGAAATAAACTTTTGTTTTTATCATAACAATATATAAACCTGCAGCAACACCGAGACCTTTCTTATTTCCAACACATTGAAGTGCCGGACGAATAGTATCGGGATAGTGGGAGGTTAGCCCGCCAACCATAGCATCTGCATCTCCGACTTGAACCATCATAGCGGCATAGTAATTTGGTTGCTTAATTAATTGTCTTGCACTTATTAGAGTTGCTCCTTTTCTTTGCCGTCTTTTATAAAATTCCATTGCATAATCTTCACACTTCTCGCATGTTCTCGGATCACGAATCTCAAAATTGCTCAAATCAAATTCCAGCTCTTTAATTCTTGATTTGATTACATCGTCACGCCCTATCAGAACGGGCTTCCCTATTTTTTCTTCAAGAATTGAGTTTGCCGCACGAATTATTTTTTCTTCTTCTCCTTCCGGGAAAACAACTTTCTTAGGATTCTTTTGAGCTTTGTGAACCATCAAACGAATAATTTCTTTTGAGAAACCGAGTCTTTCTTTTAATTCTTCTTTATACTTGTTCCAGTCTTCAATATTGGTTCTTGCAACACCAGTATCCATAGCAGCTTTAGCAACAGCCGGTGCAACTGTCCAAAGAACACGAGGGTCAAAAGGTTTCGGAATTATGTATTCAGGACCAAATGAAAATTCTTGTCCACCGTATGCATTTATTACAACTTCAGGAACGTTTTCTTTAGCAAGATTGGCAAGTGCAATTACTGCTGCCATTTTCATTTCTTCATTAATAGCTGTTGCCCGGACATCAAGCGCACCTCTAAAAATAAATGGAAACCCGAGAACATTATTTACTTGATTTGGAAAATCACTTCGCCCGGTTGCCATTAAAACATCTGTTCGTGCATCAATTGCATCATCGTATGTAATTTCAGGATCCGGGTTAGCCATAGCAAATACAATTGGTTTATCAGCCATAACTTTTATCATATCTTTACTAACAACACCACCTTTTGAAAGACCAATGAATACATCTGCACCTGTCATTCCTTCTTCTAATGATGAATAGGTTTTTTCGGTTGCAAAATCTGCTTTGTATTTATTCAGATCTTTTCTTGATTTATTAATGTGACCCTTCGAATCAAACATAGCAATATTCTCGCGTTTAATACCGGCACGCATATAAATATTACAGCATGCGACAGCAGCAGCTCCTGCACCGGAAACAACAACCCGCATATCCTCTAATTTTTTACCGGCAAGTTCGGCTGCATTGATCAAAGCAGCACAAGATATTATTGCAGTCCCGTGTTGATCATCATGAAATACTGGAATGTTCATGGTTCGTTTTAATTCTTCTTCAATTTCAAAACATTCCGGAGCTTTTATATCTTCAAGATTAATACCGCCGAAAGTAGGTTCTAAATATTGAACTGTTTTGATAATTTCTTTTGGATCTTTGGTGTCAAGTTCAATATCAAACACATCGATATCTGCAAATCTTTTGAATAACACACCTTTACCTTCCATAACAGGTTTACCAGCATGAGCACCGATATCACCCAAACCTAATACAGCCGTACCGTTTGAGACTACTGCAACAAGGTTACCTTTTGCAGTGTACTTGTAAACATCATCATCGTTCTTCTCTATCTCTTTACAGGGTTCTGCAACCCCCGGTGTGTAAGCTAACGAAAGATCTCTTGAAGTAAAGCAAGGTTTGGTTGCTATTACTTCAATTTTCCCTTTTCGTCCTTCACTATGATACTTGAGAGCTTCCTCTTTTTTGATACTCATATTTGTACCTCTTAGATATTAAAATGAGATAATTAGGATAATTTTGTCTTTCAAAGTTAGGAAAGTTTCGTTAAACAAAAAAGCCGTCCTTTTAGACGGCTTTCAAAACAGGAAAATTTAATTAAATAGCCATAATTTCTTTTTCTTTATGTTCAATTAGTTCATCGACTTGTTTAGTATGCTCATCTGTAGTTTTTTGAACTTCATCTTCTAAACGTTTTTTTTCATCTTCAGATATGCTTTTTTCTTTTTCTTCTTTTTTTAGTTGATCATTGGCGTCTCGTCTTACATTTCTAATGGCAACCTTGCAGTCTTCACCAAATTTTTTAACAAGCTTAACTAATTCTCTTCTTCTTTCTTCATTCAGAGGAGGGATTGGAATCCGGAGGTTTGTTCCATCATTAGCGGGATTTAAACCCAAATCTGCTGTTAATATTGCCTTCTCAATGTTTTGAACCATCCCTTTATCCCAAGGCGTTACCGATAAAGTATGTGGATCAAGTATAGAAACATTTCCGACTTGCTTTAGCGGAGTCATTGTACCATAATAATCAACTTTAACACCGTCTAATAACGCGGTGGTTGCTTTTCCCGTTCTGATCTTCGCAATTTCTTGTCTGAAATTTTCAATGGAAATATCCATTCTATGTTTGGCATCTTTGACTATGGGGTTCATAATTGCCTCAAATTAATTTATTG
>DSBF01000131.1 GCA_011049495.1 Ignavibacteria bacterium | reverse complement strand
TCGGAAATAGTATCGACTATGTCCAGTATTTCAGTTGTAGCAAGTTCCGTTGCATTTGTAACATCGTGAATATGATGTTTTGCTTTCGGAATTTTGTTTGTGCTTTCAGCTATAGATTTATTTATATTTTCAAGCAAAGGAACTGTATCTTTCATGAAATCCAAAAGACTATGGATAACAGGAATTATTTTTTGACCGTATATAAAAACTGATTTTAAGTCATCAAGTTTCTCAAATAGCTGCATCATGCTTGTTTGTTGAGCCATTATTTTTTTCTCCCTAAACGGTTAACTAAGTATTTGTTCTATTTTCTCTTTAAGAATTTGCGGAGTAAATGGTTTTACTATATAATTATTGACCTTAGCTGCAAGTGCTTCCATAATATCGTCCTTAACACCTCTTGTGGTTACCATTAAAACCGGAAGCTCTTTTAGTTTTTCGTCACTTCGAATGGCTTTTATTAATTCCAAGCCGGATAATACGGGCATATTCCAATCGGTTATTACAAAATTTATATTATCATCTGCGGCTAATTTATCCAACGCATCTTTTCCATCGCTTGCCTCAACAAAATCGTTATAGCCAAGATTTTTTAATGAGTTGGCAACTATTCTTCTCATTGTTATTGAATCGTCTACTACAAGAAATTTAATACTCATTTGAATTCTCCTCTAATTTAAATACTTAGAAACTTCGTAAAGAATTTTTGTCGGATCGAACGGCTTAACGAGATAAGAGTTAGCCCCGATACTTAACCCTCTTTTAACTTCATCTTGCGAACTTAATGAACTGAGAATAATAATAGGTATATCAGCATATTGTTCATTACTTCTTATCCTGGCTATCAATTCAAATCCATCAACGTTCGGCATGTTTAGATCGGTAATTACCAGGTCAATGTTGTTCTGAGGTAATTTCTCTAACGCCTCCATTCCATCAGAAACCGGAATTATTTCAAATCCCTTCACGGTTAATGAAAAAGAAACAAACTTTCTGATAGTAGCGGAATCATCAGCAACTAAAATTACTTTTTTCATAATCTTTAATTACTCCTTTTTGTAACCGATTGTTTTAGGGAAACTTATAACCTGAAAAGCTTTTGATATACCGTGCAATGTTTCGGAATAACCGATAAACAAATATCCCTTTTGATTCAACGAGTTATATAAATGCGAAACGACTTTTATTTTTGATTTCATATCAAAATAGATAAGCACATTTGCACAGAATATAATGTCATAGTTTATCATAGCTTTCATAGCTAAATCATCGTATAGATTGAGTATTTTGAATTTAACCATGCTCAAAATTTTATCGCTTATTTGGTATGAGTTATCACTTACTCTGAAATATTTTTTTAAATAATAAGACGGAGTTTGTCTTACGGAATATTCTTTGTAATGACCGCTTTTCGCTGTATTAATTACGGCTTGACTAAGATCTGTGCCAATTATTTCAAAATTATAACCCGGGTACATCGGCTTAATCAAGTCATCTATTATCATTGCAATTGAATAAGCTTCTTCGCCGGATGAACTTGCCGCACTCCAAATCCTAATTGTTTTGTTACCGGTTTTATTTTTATGTGCAATTAGTTCGGGTATAACTTTTGAAATTAGAGCTTCGAGCTGGGGTTGATTCCTAAAGAAGAAAGTTTCGTTAATTGTTATAGCTTCATATATATATTTTTGCTCATCTTTATTTCCGTTTTGTTTTTGAACATGAAATAAGTATTGATCAAAAGAATCTAATCCCAAAAACTTAATTCTTTTTTGAAGCCTGCTTTCCAGTAAATATTTCTTGTTGTCTTGAAAATAAATACCGCAATTTGAATAAATATATTGACGCCATTTTTCAAATGCTTCGTTTGATAACTTGATATCATTTGAAGCATCGAGTATTGAATTAATTCTAAATGAAGCAGCAGTTTGTTCGATCATTGTTTGTCTTCTATTTCTTAATTATAAATAGAGGTTCTTTGTTTTAGTAATTCCGAAGCTCGATTGCTAACCATTATTTCAGAGTCTTCGGTTAATTCTTCTAAAATCTTATTTGCAGTTTCGTCTTCAATTTCTGCAAGGTTATCAACAAATCTTAGTTTGTTCCAAATATTGTCATCGCTCAACATCTTATCGGAAAAAAGTAATGCCGTTTTTGAGTCGATTCTAAATAAAAGATTCATCGATATTCTGCGGGCTTCTTCATCGGAATTCGATAGATAATCAGAAAGTGCATCAATCAAATTTCTTAAACTAAGCCCCTTTAGAATATTTGTAACAGGAATTTCCAAAGAGTCTATAATATCATTAAGCAGGTTAAGAACACATTCGGAATTTTTTAATTTCATTTTTAATAGGGAAGGAAAAACTAAAAGTGATTGTTCCTTGTTTTGAAGTACTTTTGTTCTGAGAATCTCATCTAATTCATAATCTTCACCAAGTGAAGTTAAACAAGCGGTTACTATCTTTTTATCGTTAAATTCCTTTAATAAATGTATTGCTGATTTTTTAAACTCGGAATTCGCTTGATAAATTGTAGCTAAAATTGCATTACGCATCTTTTCATCAAAGGGAACATCAAGATTTAATTTTTCTGAAAGTTGTTTAATACTATTTATTAGGACCCATACGAGAGGACCTTCGGAAGTATTTAATTCTGAAATTAGGAAAAAGAAAGTCTCCATGTTACCGATTATTCCAAGACTTTCAATAATCGAGTATTTCGTTAAATCATTTTCAAGTGGATACTTGTTTATCATAAATTCTAAAGCTTCTTTTGAACCGATTTTCCCGAGCGCTTCATTAATAGTCGGTTTATATATTTCGTCTTCATCATAATTTGTTAAAATCAAACTAACGGATTTTTCGGATTCGAGATTACCGAGAGCTTCAATGCAAGATAGTTTTACATTTGCATCCTTTGTATTTCTTAATATTTCTATGATAGGTTCTTCGGCTTGATTGTTTTTAATCAAACCTAATAGGTCTATAATAAATTTCTGATCATCATAATTTTTGACCTTAATTAAATAGTCAATAAG
>DSBF01000392.1 GCA_011049495.1 Ignavibacteria bacterium | reverse complement strand
TAATTATCAAAGGAGAATCCTACAGAAAGAAAAACAGACCGATTTTACAAAACGCTAAAGTCTAATTTTTTGCCTATTTTGTAAAACGCTAAATCACTTTTTGAGGTGGGGAATAATCTGAGCCGTGACACTATTTGATTGCCTTTAATTGAAATATTAATTATTTTTTTATACCATTCGTTCGGGAGAGAAACAAAATAAAATGATCTCTCACAAAAGTAGGAGGGTATATGAAAACCCTTAGATTTCCTTTTGCAATTTCATTTGTATTCATATTCTTATTCAGTAACTTATTTTCACAGACACCTGAAAGTGTGGAAGTTTCTGATGAAGTTAATGAATTAGAACTTTCATTTGCTGATCCGATATGGGATGGTGTTAATATCCCGGATGGACAACGATGCAATGCTTGCGGTGAACACGGTTCCTCTCCAAGAATTTATGTGGATAATATTCCGGAGAATACCGATGCAATTCTTTTATACTTTTCCAAAGGTCTGCCGTTAAATTTAAATCAAAAATTTGGTACAGGTATTTCAACTATTGGGACCTCCAACGGGATAATTGGTTATCACGTATCCAATAATGACGGAAAAATTTTAATTCCATCCGTTGCGGGACACACTTCAGAGTTACCCGAAGGATTTTTCCAAGTAAAACAACCGCTTCAGAAAATTGATGGAGAAAGAGGTGCTTATCTGCCGCCATGTGATTGTGATGATAGAGCATGGTATTTTGTGCATGTAAAAGCCGTTAGCATTAACTCATCCGAACCAAACGATTTCACTGAACTTAGAAGTGGAAATCTCACCATGGGAAGAACCAGGTAATTGAAAAATTGAAGGGAGTGGTTTTATTGTAAATATCTCTCAAACCACTCCTTCCTCATTCTGTCAACTTCTTTTCTATGTCCTTTCAAAAAATGATCACCGTCTTTCAACATGACTAATTCGAATGGAATATTGTACTCCAAAAGTTTATAAGAAAGATCAAGCGAATCATGAGGCAAAACTCTGTTATCCGCCGTTCCATGAATTAATAAAAGGGGAGTATTCTTTGGAAGTTTATCCGCGAAATTTACAATTGATCTCGATTCACATTTTTGATTGAAACTTTCCGTTCCGTGCTTGCCCATCGTGACTTCGTATAATTTTTTCATGAATTTACTTTCATCGGAATTACATCTAAGATTTGCAATACCGCCGGTTACAATAGCACAATTAAAATTATTATCTTTAGTTAAAGTTAAATAAGTCATCATACCGCCGCGGCTCCAACCTTCAATTCCCCAATTACTTGTATCTGCACAATCTATTTCTTCTGCAATGGCTTTCAAGTTTATTACATCATTAACATCGCTTCCACCGAATTCATCTTTTCCTTCACCGCCGTCATTACCACGATATTGAGACGAAAAAACAACGTAGCCCCAGCTTGCAATCTGCCCGAATATTCCTTTTGCGTTAAACGAATCAATAGCACCTGCATTACCGATTCCGCCTCTGCACCAAATTATACAAGGATATTTTTGTGAATTATCTGTCGGTCGTGCAATGTATCCTTTCACTTTTAGTCCATCTGAATCATATGTAATTTTTTCAACAGTTGTTTTATCAACTGTATCATTTCCCCAGCCGCTTCTTATCATTTTCTCTTGAATTTGAGTTAGTTCAATTTCTTTTCTATCAATAATTTTTGACATAAAAACTCTCTCTAAAATGTATTAAATTTACCGAGCTTGAAAACAAAGATAATTATACTTCAAATATATGTCTAAGAAGAAAAGGGTTGTTAAAAAGAATTATATGATACATTACATTGTTCTGTTTATCACATTATCTATCGGTGGTTATTTTGTTTTTTCCGGTTTAGAAGACAACTCAAATATGGAAACAAATTTATATAGTCAACGTAAATTTGATTTCAAAAAAGAGGGTGAGTTAACTTTTCAAAATACTGACGGTAAGTTTATTTCTAAAATTGATATTGAAATTGCCGACGATATGGTTGAAAGAGCTGTTGGTTTGATGTACCGAGAAAGTTTGGAACCCAATCAAGGTATGTTGTTCATATTTCCAACAGAAGAATATCAATCATTTTGGATGCGCAATACAATGATTCCGCTTGATATAATTTTTGTCAATAAGAAAATGGAAATTGTAACTATTCATAAAAACACAACGCCTTTTTTGGAAAAATCTTATCCATCCACAGAGCCGTCAATTTATGTTGTTGAAGTAAATGCCGGTTATACCGAAAAATTTGATATTAAAGAAGGTGATAAGATAAACTGGCGGGTTAATTAACAATTTGTTTAATACTATGCAAAATTATTTTTCTGTAAAACTGTTAATATATTTCCTGCCGTTATTATTTAGGATAACTTTCTGAACGGAAGTTTTCTCAAATAGAATAATTGCAGAATGATAAATAGATAAAACTGCATCCTCCAGTTCTTTTTCTTTACGAAGATCAATCGCGTTTAATCCGTTGTCAATGGCATCCTTCAAACTAATCCCTCTTCCATGAGATGAATGCCCCTTACCGCTATTCAAAAATTCAGAGATTTTACGATTATCATCTTCAGATTTCTTTTTACAGTTCCTTTTAGCAAGCAGTCTTGTTAAATAGAGTTTTGAGTTCTCATTCATATTTTGTGCGGCTTTCAATCTGCCAAACGGTATCTGTTTTAAACGTTCATTCCATAATAAAGCCTTTTGTGGATTTTTTGATACTTCTTCGAATGCCATATTAAATTCTTCAATGATAGCATGAACAGGCACATAGCTGTTGTTTAAAAATGTCTGAGGATCTGTTGGTCCTAAACTAGAGTAAGGCCCCATATAAATTTCATCAGATGCACAAGCTATTAATGTGCCACCACTCATTGCCATATGTGGTATAAAAGTACGAATATGCTTATATGTTTCGTGTAAATAATTGATAATTCTTTTTGTCGCTTCGTAATCTCCTCCGGGTGTATGAATTATCAAATCAAGTTTATCTTTATTAGTGTCTTTTGCACAAGTCATTAATCCAAGTATATCT
>DSBF01000218.1 GCA_011049495.1 Ignavibacteria bacterium | reverse complement strand
TTTGATGATGATTATGTTATTGAACAGCAGCCTATTTATCCCAAGATTAGTCTCGATTCGTTAGAGTCAAAAATAGCAACCCATTATTTTACTTTGGGCAATTTATTCTTTACCGATATGATGCGACCGGATTCTGCTTACTTTTATTATAATTTATTATTGGAAAAGTATCCGAACTTCAAACATAAACCGAGAGTAATGTTTGCACTAGGTACTTATTATGAAACCAATGATCAAGCAGAGAAGGCAAACGAACTTTATTCAATCATTTACGATGACTATAAAACTCATCCAATTGCAAACGAGGCAGCTAAAAAACTTAGAAAACCCTTGCTAAGAACGAAATCAGATCCCGCTCTTGAAGATTATTTGTTAGCGGAAGAATTGATTGAAATTTCGGATTTTGACTCTGCAATTTTCTTATTAAAAGAAATAGTTCATAACTACCCGGAATCCGTATACAAAGCAAAATCTCTTTATACAATCGGATGGCTATACGAAAATGAAGTTCAACAACCGGATTCGGCTATTTCATATTATCAAAAATTACTTGAAGAATACCGTTACAGTGATTTCGCATTAGTAGTTATTGACAAGGTTAATATCTATAAAGCTGAACAAGAAAAAATTCTTAGAGAGAAAAAAGAAGCAGAGAAACTTTCCACTCAAGTTGAACCTATAAGTGACCATGTTGATCAAAGCGATACGCTGAATACTCCTGGGGTGCTGAGCGAAAGCCTTGAAGATTTCTCTGAACCGGTTGATACTACCCAAATAAAAGATCAATAATTAAGATGACCCGTAAGCAATTAATTAAATTAATTGAAGAAGGGGAAAACTTAAACGTTGAATTCAAACAAAGGTTTTCTTCCGAAGAAAAAATCGCAAAAGAAATGCTTGCCTTTGCCAATACAAAAGGCGGAATAATAATTTTCGGTGTTGCAGATGATGGTAAAATATGCGGTGTGCATAGCGAAAAAGGGGAAGCCGAATTAATAAAAACTGCTGCGGAAAAGTATTGCGAACCCCCGCTTCAATACAGTATTGAATTTCTTAATATTGGAAGTGATGAGTTGGTAATCGTTCATATACCGGAGTCAAAGAATAAACCTAACAGAATTCAAGATTTTGAAAGTAAGATAAACATAAATACTGCGCATGTATATGTTAGAGTTAATGATAAAAGTGTATTAGCAAGTAAAGAGATGATAAAGATTTTACAATCCCGGACAAATGATACGTCTTTAGTTAATTATACAATCTCCAAGAATGAAAAACTTGTATTTGAGCTATTGGAAAACAAAGATTCAGTTACGGTAAAAGAATTAGCCGGTAAAGCAAATATATCAAATCGAAGGGCATCGCGTACTTTAATTAATATGGTTCGGGCTAATTTACTCTATCTTCATCATAAAGATAACGGAGAGGAATTTTTTACTTCTGTCTAAAATTACAATGTGTCGAAAATTCTTCTTAACTCGAAAATAGAAACTCCATAAGCAACGGCAACATTTAAGCTCTGTTTAATTCCGTATTGAGGAATCTCAATCGAAAAATCACAAAGATCAATTAGCTCTTGTTTTACACCCGTTATTTCATTTCCGATTATCAAACAAAGAGGGAATACATCTTTTGTTAAAGAATGGTAGGCAATGCTTTTATTTGTTTGCTCAAGTGCACAAATTTTGTATCCCTTTGATTTGTATTCATTTACAATTTCAACAGGATTTTTAGCATACTCCCAATCAACGCTGTCTTGTGATCCCAAAGCAGTTTTAAGAACTTCTTTTTTCGGTGGATGAGGTGTATAGCCTGCAGCAACCAATTTTTCTATCATTGCTCCATCCGAAGTACGAAAAATTGAACCTACATTATAACTGCTTCTTATACTGTCAAGAACAACAACCACCGGAAGTTTGTTTACTTCGTGTAATGTATCAAGAGTACTCCGGTTACGTGATATTTCATTATGTGATAATTTTTTCATTTGAGATTATCTGCTGGTTAATCTTAATCCTATAACACCTGTAATGATTAGTAAAATAAATAATATTCTTAAAATTTCTTTCGATTCATTAAAGAAAATGATTCCATAAATTGCCACTCCCACGGCACCGATCCCGGTCCAAACTGCATAAGCCGTTCCAACCGGAATATATTTAACACCGAAGGCGAGAAAAACATAACTAAGAATCATTGTGATAACGGTAAAAATACTTGCCCGTAGATTTGTAAATCCCTCACTGTATTTTAAACCTATCGCCCAGCAAATTTCAAATACAGCGGCGATGAGAATGTATATCCATGCCATGTGGTTATCCGTTTTTATAAAAATACAAAAGTGAACCTGAATAAGCAGTGAAAGCGGTATAAATCAATAGAGGAAAGAAAATCAATCCCGTAAAATTTCCGGCATTATAAATTGCATAAATTATAAAAGTTGCAAAGATGACAATCATCCATGAAAAAGAAGCAGCGTCTTTCATATTGCTTTGTTGTTTCTCGTCAAACTTTTCATCGACAGTTTTAGTTTTATGAGATAAACCTGTCAATACAAAAGCAACCAAAGCGGGAAGCAGCAATATTTCGAAAAGATGAGATGTTAGAATTTCATCTCCCCAAATAATTGTTAATATTAAACCTGCAGAACTGCAGACCAGTAAAACAATATTTGTGACTTGAAAAAGCTTTTCACTCATAACAAGCTTCTTAGCAAAGTTGGAATTTGAAAAAATCCATGCCCCGAGAAATAGTAAAACAAGTATAAAGAGAAGTATAAATTTTACTTCCATTTCACCCTCCAGCGGATTTTATTATTCTGACCGTCGATTAAATAAAATATATCTTCTACACTTGTATCAAAAAACTTAGCAATTTTAAGTGCAAGAAATGCCGATGGAATGAATCTTCCTTTTTCGATTGAGATAATTGTTTGACGGGAGACACCGACAGCAGTTGCCAATGCTTCTTGAGAAATTCCCCCTCGCTTTTCGCGGAAATTACGTAGATCGTTTGCTAATTTCATTATTATTGTAAAGTATGTTTTAC
>DSBF01000095.1 GCA_011049495.1 Ignavibacteria bacterium | reverse complement strand
TTATTATCCATTTTGCAAAAGATGACGAACCTGTTTTGTTAGAGATACAAGGTGGAAAAGAATTTATTTTAAATACGTTTACTAGTATGATTAATGAAAAAGAAGTCGTTTTCTCATAAATAGATTATTAGGCACTATGTGACCTGTCTCGGCGCTTGTCCTCCGTAGTTGTATCTCAAACGGAGGTGGGCCTGTCCACCGTAGCTGTTTTCTAGCGTAGGTGGGTAATTGAATTTTAACGAACCTCGCCCTTCCTCTAGGGGGTCTTGCCCGCCAACGTGTCCGCCACTCTGTTTGGCGGGTCTTGCCCGCCACTCTGTTTGGCGGGTCTTTAAGGCGGGGACGGAGACAATTTCAATAACCCAATAACTAAACGCGACTTTGCCCTTGATTGTTAATCATGATACCACGTCTGAGCCGGGCAGGCTTGATACTAAAGAAAAATGGCTGCATTGCTCAATTGCCAAATTGCTGAACAACCATTAATCAATTTGACAGTGAGACAATTAAACAGTGCTTTTACTTTGTCCTTGCTTTTATCTTGATACTTGTGTCTTGATACTAGATACTAGCGACTAAAAGAAAACAATGCAAAAAATCTATAAACATATCACGCCTGAACAGAAATTAAAACAAGCTTCACTTTTATACCTAAATGCTATGGAACTTAAGAGGTCTGCTATTCGAATTAAATATCCTGAATTAAGTAAAGTAGAGATTGAAGCTAAATTGAAAAAACTATTTGAAAATGCAGCAAGATAACTTATTCGCAATATTCACTGAACCGATTTCCAATAGCCGCATCAGTTATTTTATTGGCGGATCAGTCGCTTCTATTGTTTACGGGGAACCAAGATTAACACACGGTATAGATGTTGTTCTTTATATCAACAAAGCTCAAGCTTCAAAATTAATTAATCTTTTTCCTGAAGAGCAGTTCTACATACCTCCATTAGAAGTATTAGAAAATGAAATTGAACTTGGAGCCAAAGGACATATTAATTTGATTCATCATGAAACCGGGTTTAAATGTGATATATATTTTACCGGTAATGATGAACTTCAACTCTGGGCTTTGGATAACATAAATGAAATTGAGTTTATGGGGTCGAAATTACGCATTGCACCAATTGAGTATGTTATTGTTAAAAAATTAATTTATTTCCGTGAAGGTAATTCACATAAACACTTGAATGATATAAAAGGAATGCTGCGTGAATCAAGTGATATTATTAATTATGAAGTACTCCAAAACTATCTCAAGAAATATAATGTCATTGACTTGTTTAACCAATATTTTAATAACATAATAACTCAATAACTAAACACGACTTTGAACTTTATCCTTTGTCCTTTATCCTTAAGTCTCGATACTAAATAAACTAATTTGGAGCGTTTCAAAGCGACATCTCGAGTGTTTTTTGCGACATCCCGATGACCTCTATCGGGGCGATATCCCGCCTGTCCCGATTTAATCGGGGATGTTTTTCAATCGGGCCATGTTTCCCAAGCGGGACGCTAAATCCTGATCCGTGGAATGATTTACTATCTATTCCACTGGATTCGCTAATCCGTCAATCCGTAAATTCGCAAATTAATTCAACTATGAAAAAAATAATCTCCGTCGTTGGCGCACGACCAAATTTCATGAAAGTAGCACCACTCCACCGTGCCTTCAAAGAATTTTCAATTTACAATTTAGAATTTACAATTGAACATTTAATCTGCCATACCGGTCAGCACTACGACGAAAAAATGAGCAAAGTCTTCTTCGATGATCTCGAATTACCTAAACCTGATTTTTATCTGGGAGTTGGGAGTGGGTCGCACGCTGCGCAGACTGCAAAAGTTATGATAGAATTTGAGAAGGTTCTCCTAAAAGAAAAACCGGATTTAGTAATTGTTGTAGGCGATGTCAATTCCACCATCGCATGCAGCTTAACCGCAAAAAAACTGAATATTAAAGTCGCACACGTAGAAGCCGGATTGCGTAGCTTCGATATGGAAATGCCCGAAGAAATAAATAGAATACTTACCGATAGGATCTCAGATTATCTCTTTGTTACAGAAAAAAGTGGTCTGCAAAACTTAAAAAATGAAGGCGTCCCTGATGATAAAGTTTTCTTCGTCGGTAATGTAATGATTGACTCCCTAATCTATTATCAACCTAAAGTTGATCAGTCCAATATTTTGGATAACCTTTGCCTTTTTCCTTTTTCCTTTTGCCTTGTCACTCTTCATCGCCCCAGCAACGTCGATACAAAAGAATCACTTGAAAAGTTAGTCGATTTTCTAAACAGATTAGGAGAGGAAAGAAAAGTAGTTTTCCCAATACACCCCAGAACTAAAAATAATTTGGAAAAGTATGAATTACTTCATCTACTAAATAATTCAGTAAAAATAAGCGATCCAATTGGGTACATTGATTTTCAAGCTTTAGTTAAATATGCTGAACTAATTGTAACTGACAGCGGTGGTATACAAGAAGAAAGCACTTATCTCGGCGTTCAATGCATAACATTACGCACCACGACTGAAAGACCCATCACGGTTGAAGTTGGTACAAACCAGCTTATCGGTATTGACTTAAAAAAAGCCGAATCTGCTTGTCTTGATGTACTAAAGGGGAATAAAAAAGAAGGCCGAATACCAGAATTATGGGACGGCAAAGCTGCTGAGAGAATTGTTGAAATAATTTTATCTGATAAAATAAATTGAGGGTATTATAAACAATTTCATTTGACGTTTCACGCCTGCCCGCCAATGGCGTGGTCTTACGTCTCACTTTTGCCTGCCGCGCCGTAGTCAGTATTTTGACGAAGGCGGGTCTTTGAACTTTGTCCTTTATCCTTTGAACTTGATAACCCTTTGTCCTCGTTTCACGCTTGCCTCTATCCAAGCGGGACGATAAATCTGGAGTGACTTTTACAACATCCCGATGCATCTAAATCGGGACGATAATCAGTAAATTAAGAAATCTATGAACCTAAATAAAAACACAAAAATCTACATCGCCGGACACAAAGGCATGCCTGTCCGCCATCTTGTTGG
>DSBF01000066.1 GCA_011049495.1 Ignavibacteria bacterium | reverse complement strand
CCGTTTAACCCAACTACCAAAATAAAATTCTCCATTCCAAGCCCTACTTCCCCCCTTTCCAAGGGGGGAATGCAAGGGGGGTTAACTAATGTATCCCTAATTGTTTATGACATACTCGGAAGAAAAGTCACTACGTTAGTAAATGAACCGAAAGCCCCCGGCAATTATGAGATTACATTCAATGCATCGCAGCTTGCAAGCGGTGTTTATCTGTACCGTTTAACAAGCGGTTTATTTTCTCAAACTAAGAAGATGATTGTTTTAAAGTAAAATTGGAAAGCACATGAAATTATATCCTACAATATTATTTTTACTTGTTATTAATATTTATCCACAAATACGTGAAATGACCAACATAGATTATACAGATCTAATTAGAGAATTTAATTTTGAAACATCGTTAGACGATCCGCATGAGGAAACTTCAATTTCTCTAAAAATTATAAATGATAATACTAAGTTGAGTGCTTTCTTTTATACCAAAATTGGGTTTATCAAGCTCGAAAGTACTAACAACGGTGACACTTGGCAAAGAGCAAAATTAATTCATGAACTAGAAGGAGCGCAGAGACTAAACATCAGATATAGCTTTGATGTTTCATTAAACAGTGACGGCAGTTACCTAATTTTTGCCCAACCTTTTGAAGATGGTATTATAACAAGGTTAGGTCCGCTTGCAGTTTGGAAATTTACAAGTGACGATCAATTATTATTTAGAACTGATTTGCCGGTTTTCCGAAAAACTGATTTTGATCTATGCAGAGTCACTGATAACAAATATTTTCTTTCTTATTCTGATTCCGGAACATATATCTATAAATCAGACGACGGTGGTTTAAGTTGGAAGGAATTTGAATTTCTTGAAAATGTTAACAATCTATCAATCGAGTATTCATCATCATCAAATTCATTACTCGGCACTTATGTTAATCATGTTGATGTTGGAAAATATGAACTCAATTTTTATGAAATGAAGCTCAATGATTACAGTTGGACTTCACCCAAAATCATTTACTCATCTTCAGCAAAAATATACAACCCAGAGATTGTAATTACGGGTGATTCAAAATTTTGGATTGTTTATAATGAGAATAGTATTTATGATCAAAAATATACTCGAACAAACATTGCATATATAACATCTGCCGATGAAGGAATAACTTGGGATGCGCCTGCAAATTTCACTCATTACTATGGATCAGATATCTTACTAAATATCTCCGATGATAACAAATACCCACTTGTAACATATTTTTCGAACCGTAAAAACAATCAAAAAAAATCTTTTTACCTTGGATCAGCCGGTTATTCAAATGAAAATGCACCTCCTTTTTTTGCCGAAATATTTAATGCCGGACTGAATGAAGAAAACGGTAATTATATTTTCAGAGCAAAAGTTTATCATTACGAAAAAATTAAAAATGTCTTTCTCCAAAAGGATTTGATAAATCTTCCACTATACGATGACGGTAAACATAATGATAGTCTTGCAAACGACAATATTTGGGGAAATGAAATCAGCCGGACAAGTGAATTAATTAGCGGGAATAGTGTGCTGGTTGATGTCAATAATTTTAAGTTGCCAATTTTGAATAATGGAATTTTGGCAGCCGCAAGACCAGGTGTTACCGTAACCTACAATGCAACAGATGTTTCAGGTCATTCTATGGATCTTCAAAATTTTCAATATTTTGGTTCACTTAATGGTTTATATCTAAATAAAAATATTCTCTTCTCGAGCGGTTTTTTCTTAGGCGGTTATGCAAACAGTAAACTTTGGGTTAATGCAGCAGCTTCAGCCATGCTGGTTGAAGATTATTTACCGGGGACTATAGGTTCAGAACCTAAGGAAGCAAAGAATATTGTTTACGTTGTTACAAAAGATGACCCTCCTTTTGGGAATGCTTGGCAAAATTGGAAATATGCTGTTGAACAGGGTGCTTATTTTTACGACGGTGACGGCAATGGTTATTATGATCCTATAGATCATAACGGCAACGGTATCTGGGAACCTAATGAAGATAGACCCGATATACTTTACGACGCAACTTATTTCACTGTTTATAATGATGGATTACCTCGCAATTTGAGAAGATGGAATACGGTTGATCCATTAGGAATTGAAATAAGACAAACCGTATTTGCATCAGGCACAGTTTCCGAGTTACAAGATGTTATTTTTATTCGATATTCAATTCTTTACAAAGGATTGGACGATATGAACGAGCCTGATACTTTAACCGACGTTATTTTTTCAATTTGGAGTGATGCTGATTTGGGGGATCACGCTGATGATAGAATCGGATGTGATACTACACTACAATCAGGTTTTTATTATAATAACGGGAAAGATTACATTTGGGGAGATACTCCACCTACCTTTTTTACTACTTTCCTGCAAGGCCCTCAAGTAAAAACAAATTTACTCAATTCTTTTGCTTATAACAGAAAAGGTCAAGCAATTGGAATAGACTCCGTAGAAGGATTTACTAACGGTGAGATGGCTGCATTTACTGGATACTTGAGTGGAGATACCTATATGCGAGATCCCAGCACCGCAATAGAGGCTAGATACAATATGTCGGGTTTAAACATACAAGGGAATACTTTAACACCGTGTGATTTTGTGTATTCGTATATTGGTGGTGGTGCTGATTGTGAATCAATAAATCCATACAAATGGTATAGCGGAGATCCTGTTATCGACTATGGTTGGATTTACAAAATCGTTGCCGATCAAAGAAATCTTACAAGTAGTGAAAAGTTTGATCTAGTTAAAAATCAACCGGTGGATATAATTGTTGCTTATACCGTAGGTATGGGAACGGATCATCTCTCTTCAATAACGGATGGGAGAAATAAGGTAAGAAATGTATTTGATATATATAAGAATAATTTCCCAGGTTCTTTTGAAATGCCTGATTACAATGAAATTTACCCAAAAGAATTTCACTTATCACAAAACTACCCTAACCCGTTTAACCCAACTACCAAAATAAAATTCTCCATTCCAAGCCCTACTTCCCCCCTTTCCAAGGGGGGAATGCAAGGGGGGT
>DSBF01000371.1 GCA_011049495.1 Ignavibacteria bacterium | reverse complement strand
ACCTTAATAATTTTGGACTAAAGTCCAATTGTTATGCAGATTTTGGCTAACCCCAGCTTTAAAGCTGGGATTAGCCCTTTAAGATTTTCTTGATATCTCGCAATTTCATTCTACCATTTTTTAACATAATGTGCTCCTTTCGTCTGAAATTCAGTATATCGTTATTTTAAAAGGAGCAATATACAAAATTTTTATGAATTTTGTGCAGAACAAAAAAAGCTTTCGCCAGTAAGGATTTGAAACTTTATTTCACTACTTTGTAAAAGTGTCCGAATCTTTAGTGAAACACTGTCCGAAACCTTAATGAAATGCTGTTCGAATCTTTAATGAAATTGTGTCCGAAAGTTAGTGAATTTTCCAATTCCAGTTTGTATTTTTATTCTTTCAATGGGTTATCAATTGTAAGTTGTGTTTCAAACGAAAGGGGCAATAAAGTGAAAAAGCTGATTATTTTCTTATTCGCATCAGTGTTTCTCAACCTGCACTCCCTATTTGCGCAGCCTTCAATATACCTGAAAATGGGCGGCACTTATTCGTATTTGAAAGAGTCGTCCTATAGTGAGCCCGGTGTGAACTATCTGTATGGAATCGGCAAAGATTGGTCGCTTTATCGCTGGATTCATTTGAGAACCGAGCTTCTGATTTCACATTCCAGCACAGCGCTGAAAAACAAATCGGTTCAAGCCAGTCTTTATATTCATGATTTTCCCTATCTTCCAAACGTAGCAAGCACGATTAATTATTTTAATATCGATATCCAATTGAGGTATCTGGAAATCCCACTTTTACTCAAAATGGAGAAATCGTTGCGAAAAAATCTGAGCATTGGTTTGGAAATAGGCTATTCTTTGAAGTTCCCTCCAAAAGATTCTTCCAAAGCCACTGTTCTGAGAAGGATAAAATCAACAGACTTGACTGAAGAGGAGCGACAAAACTTTCGCTTTGATTATCGCATCACAGGCACCGGTGAGAACTATTCCTATCAAGGGAGAGGACTTTGCCCCACCGTCGGAACGTATGTTATTCTTTCAAGATTCCAGGTGGGCTTGCGCTACCAGGTTGACTATATTAATTGGGTTTCAAGTATCGTTATAGGTAAAAACGTTCCACTTCGCATTTTTAGTCTTTCAATGGGGTATCAATTTTAACATGAAAGGAGAAGAACATGACACAGAGATTTTCCATATTCATTGTCGTTCTATTCACATTTTTGACAACAATGGTTTTGCAGGGACAAATCAATTACGGGCTTATTCCGCAGTCATGCCAGGTTGATTGGACTAATGCCGGGCTACTCCCTGGAACATCTTTTGAGGCTGTCGACGTTTATAATGTGATCAACTATGGCGCTGTGCCAAACGACGGTCAGAATGATTACAGTGCAGTTGTGGCTGCGATTAATGCAGCTCAGGCTGCAGCAGGCCTTTCGATTGTCTATTTTCCCGCCGGTACTTACAACATTAATAGCACCATCAATTTGTCGAGAACAAGTTCAAGCATGGGCTATAGTAATATCGTTCTGCAAGGTGCCGGTTCAAATCAGACGATTCTGCAATTCTCAGTAGGAAGTACCAACCATTGTATCAATATTTATGGTGTAGAATCGGGCGGTGAATATAATCTGACAAACATTGTAAACAAGGGTTCTGCTCTGCTTGTCCGTTCGGATTTATCGATGTTTAATGTGAATGACTGGGTTCATCTGTGTGAGGAAAATTTTCCTTATGGAGGCGGCGACCCTAGGTTTGTCGGTCAGATTACACAATTGAGTGCTATTAATTATGGAGCCGGACAGGCAACAATGAAAGATGAGGCTTCTAAAGAATACCATCCTGAGTATACCTTGTGGATCCAAAAACTCTATCCCATCATGAATGTAGGAATCGAAAACCTTAAAATCTATCGCATGGATCAAAGCCCGGTTACATATGAGGAGGCCAATGCCAATATCAATTTTAGCATCGCAGTCAATTGTTGGGTAAGAGGGGTCGAGTCGGATAATACAACCTATACTCATTTGGCTATCGATCGTTGCTCTCATATGGAAATTAGTGGCAATTACATTCATCATGCAAGGAGCTATGGTATATACGACCCTCCTTTGGGAGTCAATGGAACGGGTTATGGCATGACTATAGGGTACAGTTCGACTAATTGTCTGATTGTCAACAATATATGGCATCACTTGCGACACGCCATGACTATAGGACTTGGGGCTAATTGCAATGTATTTGTCTATAATTATTCCAGAGAGCAAACATCTTTAGAGCCGCAAATGCTGGGTGATATTTGTCTGCATGGTCGTTATCCGTATGCCAATTTGTTCGAGCAAAATATTGTCTGTCAAATTTCCGCTGATAACACTCATCACAAGAATGGCCCATATAATGCGTTTCTAAGAAATTGGGTTACCATCCCCCCAATGGACCGCTTGAAATTACATGGACCAATCTGGCTACACGATGCACCAAACACCGCGGTTTTGGGTTGTGAAACATGGATGGGCGCTGGTGGTAATCCTATTGACACAACAGGGAGTACAACATCATTATCTGTGGATAAATATGGTTACTTTAATGGTGCTTATCGCTCGCATGCTTATATGACTGCTTATGACAGTTATTACCGGTTGAATTATTCGGCTTTGTGTGATTTAACTTATTATTATTCTTCAAGACCTGATTTTCTTGATATGAGTTATACATGGCCTTCATTAGGTCCTAATTATTACACTACCTCATGTTCTCAAAGTATTCCGGCTTATGATCGATATTCAACAGGAACGAAAACCTACTTAATTAATCGTACAACCACTAAAACTGCAAGTGGACCACTTATAATGGATGAAATTTGGTCCAATACACATACCCTCACCGGTAACGTCACCGTTCCTAGTGGTATAACGCTAACCATCGAAGCAGGCACTACGGTTAATCTTAACAGTTATTACCTCAAATCCACAGGTGGTACAATAATCGAAGAAAGCAATGTTACCTGGCTACCTGAAAATGTCAAGATTTTACAGGGAAGTACTCTTAAAGGGCATTACTCCTCCATCCCTTCGGCGCTT
>DSBF01000217.1 GCA_011049495.1 Ignavibacteria bacterium | reverse complement strand
ATAGAAAATAGAATAAAAGATTTACTGAAAATGAAAAAGGTATTAACGAAACTCGTTCATCAATGCATTAACGAAGAAGTATCTACTGATGAATGCCCGATTTTAGAAGTGATTGAAACAAAAAAATAAGGGTAATAAAATGAAAACAAATAAATTATTTCAAAACAGCGCAATAGTAACGGCAGTACTTGCATCGTTGTGCTGCATTACTCCGGTTTTAGCTGTGCTTGGCGGTTTAAGCGGAATTGCAACAACCTTCGAATTTTTGGAGCCGCTTCGTCCTTATTTTATCGGTTTTACTGCAATTGTATTGGGCTATGCTTTTTACAATGCGTATAAGCCCAAAAAAGAAACAGATATAGAATGTGCCTGCGAAGAAGGTGATGTGCAAGGCAGTAAAAAAACAAAATTTATTAATTCGAAAGCATTTCTTTGGACAATAGCAGTATTTGCGACAATTATGATTACATTCCCCTACTACTCACAAATATTTTTTCCTGAGGTCGAAGCTTCTTCGATCAATGTAAGCGGTACAAATCTGATAAAAGCCAAACTTGAAATTGAAGGAATGACCTGCACGGCTTGCGAGCATTCAGTCGATTATGCGCTTAGGTCCGAAGGCGGTGTTATTAACGCAACTTCTTCATACGAAACAGGTATTGCAAATGTTGAATACGATAAAACAAAAATAAACCCGGAACAACTGAAAAAGGCTATTGAAGAAAAAGTTGGATATAAGGTAAAGAATGTGCAATCAATAAATGATCAGGGAAATTAATAATCAGCATCAGTGTTGGAGTTGATGGAGAATTGGAGTGGTGGAGTAGTATAGTGGAATGATATCCTAAATAATATTTTTTGTTTTTTGTTAAGATTTAAGAACACCGATTAACGATTTTTGATTTAAGAAGTAAAAAACATCAAAAATCTTAAATCGTTAATCCTTGTTCTGAGATCAAAAAATATTGGATGCCGGTCGTATACCCATTTGGGACTATGCCGCGCCCTTGTATATTCTCCATTACTCCACTGCTTCTACTTTGGTAGTGAGTAAAAACGGTTAAAAATAAGGAAAAATTAAAATGGCAATTAAAACATTAAAATTAGAAATCAGCGGAATGACATGTGATCATTGCGCAAAAACAATCGAGAAAAAAGTTTCGGATGTCGAAGGTTTAGTTTCCAAAGCTGTAAGCTACCCGGAGAAGAATGGCGAATTTCAATTTGACGATGAAAAAACTTCGTCGGCGGAAATCGTTGAAGCAATAAATTCAACTAAGCAGTATAAAGTAATTAAAGAAATTAGCGATTCGAAAGAAGAACATGCGAATTATGATTTAATTATAATCGGCGGAGGTTCTGCTGCTTTTGCCGCTGCAATTAAAGCAAGCGAACTAGAGAAAAAAGTCTTAATGATAAATGACGGGCTGCCTATCGGCGGTACTTGTGTAAATGTCGGCTGTGTTCCGTCTAAAACTTTAATCCGCACGGCAGAGCAATTACATATTGCAAATCATCCTAACTTCAGCGGAATTAAACCGGGCAAGACCGAAATTAACTTTAAAGAAGTGATTCGTCAAAAAACCGAATTGGTTGAAGATCTAAGACAACACAAATATGTTGATGTACTTAAAGACGACCCGAATGTAACAATTCTCAAATCATACGGAAAACTCATAGACAAAAACAGAGTTGAAGCAAATGGAAAAAGTTATTCAGCAGAAAAGATTTTGATTGCAACCGGCTCAACTACTTTTGTACCGGATATTCCAGGATTACAAGAAACAGGGTATCTGACCAACGATACTTTATACGAATTGCAAGAACTCCCCCAACATTTGATTGTAATCGGCGGAAGATACATCGCTCTTGAAAACGCTCAAATGTTTGCACGGCTCGGTTCTAAAGTTACAATTCTTCAAAGATCAAATAGAATTCTTCCCGATGAAATGCTGGATGTTACAGAAACACTTAAAGAAATTCTGGAAGAACCTGTCCCTTCGGGAGAAGGACTTGAAATAAAAACCGGTGTAAAAATTAAATCAATCCAAAATAAAAATGGTAAAGTATTGGTAAATGCTTCGGTAAAAGATGAGGACGAAATAATTGAAGGGACTCACCTCTTCGTTGCAACCGGAAGAAAAGGCAACATAAGTAATTTTGGATTAGAAGAGTTGGGAATTGAAAATCATAAAAACAATTTCATCAAGACTGATGAATTTATGCAAACTTCCGTTCCCAATATTTATGCCGCGGGGGATGTAACCGGCGAATATTTATTTGTCTATTCCGCTGCTTATGAAGCTTCGCTCGCTGTTGAGAATATGTTTAATGAAGAACAAAAGAAAAAAGATTATTCAGTTTTCCCGTGGGTCATATTCACTGACCCGCAAGTAGCCGGTGTTGGTATGGATGAAAATCAAGCTTACGAAAATAAAATTGAATACGATGTCTCAACAATTCAACTTAAAGATGTTCCCCGTTCTCTTGCAGCGAGAAATACAAAAGGATTTATTAAACTTATTCGGGATAAAAAAACAGATAAGTTAATCGGCGCAAGAATATTAGCTTCAGAAGGTTCGGAACTTTTAATGGAAATTTCTCTTGCTATTAAATACGGCATTACCGTTAAAGAATTGAAACAAATGTTTCATCCGTATCTAACTTTATCTGAAGGAATAAAAATAGCTGCAATCAGTTTTGATAAGGATGTTAATAAGCTAAGCTGCTGTGCAGTATAAAAATGAAGGGGAAAAACATGAGAAAGTTAATTTTAATTGCGTTAATTGCTTTATCACTGTTAAGCGCTTGTTCAAAGTAAAATGAAAAAACTTTTAATGATAAAATAGATAAAGAGAAAACCGTAACGGAAGAACATAAAAGTATAAAAGTTGGAAAAGGTCCGGACGCTTTGTTTCTGCATCCGAATGAAAAAACGCTTTATGTGGCAAATGTAGAATATAATTTTATTTCTATTATAAATACAGAAAGTGAAGAAGTTACTGGGAAAATTGAAGGAATTAAATATCCTTGGGGCTTCACAAGATTAGGCAATTCAAATTTTGTTGCAGT
>DSBF01000099.1 GCA_011049495.1 Ignavibacteria bacterium | reverse complement strand
TTAGGTTATTGGTTATTAACTCGCGTTACGCTGAAACTTATAAATACCACGTCATTCCCACATGTTTTAAGTGGGAATCTTTACAATAGATACCCGATTAAAGCATTCGGGCATTACAGAGTCGTAAGCTGAGTTATTAAAATAAATTATGTGGTATCTAATTTACGGAAGGAATGTGAAAATAGGAATTGGTTTTATTTTCTCTGTCATTAAAGACTGTTTAATTATACGATTAAAAAGGAGTTATTTTGCTGTAGGTTAATTATTAATTTACAGGCACACTAAAGAACATTTTTGGGTGGGGAATGCTTTTGACCCCAAGGTGAGGAGTCTTTTCCCGTAGGGATGCCTATGGCAAAGACCCTCATTCGGTTTTAATGGGGAATGCTTTTGGCACTCGACACAATTGTTTGCAAAGGATCAGATCAGTTAAAATTACTACTCATCTATAAACGTTATCGCTACAGACTATAATCATAATCAAAGAATCTTAGCTCCGGAGAAAAATTTTTGAAAACGAAACCAATGTTTTCTTCAAATCAATCACCAATAATTAATTTACCTTTACTCGAAGACGCTTCTTTTCCGCACAAAAATAAAAGAGGTGTTAAAAAAATAGCAAAGATAAGCCGCCAATTCGCGAATTAGCGGCTAAAGATTTTTTTTGCTTTGTCTTTATTCGCGGAATAAAGACTTAGCCCGGGCTTCAACAAAAAAGTTTGATAATACTGGAGGTTAATTTACCTCATTTTGTGAACTCCGTGCCTTCTTTGTGAACTTAGTGTTAAATCATTTTAACCACAATGAACACAAAGTTTTCACAACGGACACAAAGAAGTCGATGTTTTTGTTGAACTATCTATAAGGTGAAGGTTAGGTATATAGCTTTGCTTGAAATCGTTTGTCACCAAGTTTTCAACTGATCCGAAAATTTAGGAAATTATAAAAGGAGGTAACTCCAATAAGGCAATTAACGGTAATACCGATTCAACACCTGCCCGGCGCCGAATGATTGATGTTTCTATCTCTATTTGATTTGACAACCTTTTTGGACCAAACTCTTTAATGAAGAGATAAATCTTATTGCTTAGACTGACTCGATGTTAAAAACAGGTGACCCGGGCAAAAGAGCAGATGAGTTAATATTACTTAACGATTTCATATTCATCCTTTTCGATGTCTTGCATACCGGTTCTCAGGCTGCCGACCAAATCTTCATCGCTAAGAATTTCTTTCATTTCCGAATCAGATACATAAGAAGAGTTGCTGATATAGAAGATTGCAGAATATTCAAGCAAACTAGATATTGATCTTCTTTCACCTTTGGCGGCGGCTTTTATCATTTCGTAAAAATCCTCATCTACGCGGAGCGTTATTGTTTTAGACACAGCGCCTCCTTTGTATTTCGAAATTATTCATTTTTATTCACATTAAAAATATTTTATTCAAGAGGCGCTTTTTGCAGGCAAATAAGAAATGGTCTCGCAGAATTTTGGTTTAACTTGCTTTTATCCTCACATCCACCGCATGAATTGAATTATCTTTTGAAATAATTACCGGATTTAAATCAAACTCTACGATGTTTTCATTTTCTATCATCATTTTTGATGATGCACGAATTACTCGTTTAAGCTCATTCATATTAATTCCCTCTTCACCGCGGACACCTTTTAAAATTTTTCCGATAACGGTTTCTTCGATAATTTCATTTAAATCATTGTCTGACATATAGGCGGAACGAATCGCAGTATCGCAAATTACTTCAACATATTTACCGCCGGTACCGAACATAATTATCGGTCCGAATGAAGGATCACGAAAACCGCCGAGCAGAACCTCGTGCTTAATTTCAATATACGGTTGAATTAAAAATTGTTCGACGTCAAATTTGAAGCGGTTGAAGTTGCTAATTATTTCATCTGCTCTCGCTATTAGTTCGTCTTTTGTTTTTATATTAAGCTTTACGGCATCAAGCTCCGATTTATGAATTACATTATGATTAATTCCCTTTAGTACTACCGGGAAAATATCATTGCTAAGACTTTTAATTTCGTCCGGCTTTATCAAAGTCTGTTTAACGATTGGTAAATTATAATGGGATGTGATTGAAAAAATTTCTTCTTGTGAAATGAACCCCGGGTTAAAATTAAATTTACCTTTACCGGTCATCTTAAATTGTTCTGCATATTCTTGCCAATGATCTTTCAATCCTTCTTGAGCCATAGAATAGTATAACATATTTGAAATTACTTCAGCCGGTTCTTCGGGTGTTCTAAATATCGGAAGCTTCTTTTTCGAAAACCTTCTATAATCATCCCAAAATTCGGGGAGCGGCATAGCAATTTGCAGAATCGGTTTATCGGTATTTATATCATATACTGCTTCGACAACTTCAAACGGATCAACCATAACCGGCTGCACAAAAATTGAAATCACTGAATCAACATTAGCATCTTGAACAACTATTTCATTTACTCTTCTGTAAATTTCGGCAGTAGCCCCGGGAAGTAAATCAACCGGATTCAAAACACTTCCTTCCGGATTAACTCCCTCTCTTAATTTTTCTTTAGTTTCTTCGGAAAATTCTGCTAGTACCAGATTTTCTTTTTCTAATGAATCAACAGCAAGAATCGCGGGTCCGCCTGCATTAGTAATTACCGCAACTCTGTTTCCTTTAGGGAAAGGAAAATTCTCAAATCCTTTTGCTGTATTGAATAATTCATTGATATCATTAACTCTTAGAATTCCAAACTGGCGAAGTACGGCTTCAACAACTTGATCACGGCTGCTTAATGCTCCGGTATGTGAAGATGCGGCTTTCATTCCGCTTGAGGTTTTGCCCGCTTTTAAAACTATAACCGGCTTGGTAACTTCACCTGTTATTAACGGCTTAACAAAATTTTCTCCTTCAACGAAACTTTCTAAATAAGTTGTGATTGTTTTTATGTTGTCATCGCTCTGCCAATAATGAAGAAGATCATTTTCGTTAATATCTGCTTTGTTGCCGACACTTATAAAATGAGCAAACTTAATATCGGTTTCGCGGAGTGAGTTTAAAACGGCAGCTCCAAGAGC
>DSBF01000484.1 GCA_011049495.1 Ignavibacteria bacterium | reverse complement strand
TTCTTATGGATACCAAGGTATGATTATTTAGGGGCGGCAGCGGCTTCATCCATTAGTTATATTTTTGGTAGTGCTTTGTTTTTTTTGGTTTTTATTAGAGAATACCCTGCTAAAGTTCAATCTTATCTTTTACCGCGTATGAGTGATGGTCGCTTACTCCTGGCAAGGGTTGCTGGTTTGATAAAAAGAAGTTAAATGTAGCTGCTAACGAGCAAGTTTCGTAGCCGAATAAGTGGAGCTGCAATCTAAACTAATCCATTAGTTTTAGATATCTCTGACTTTAACGGCGGTATCATCATTTTGATGATTTTTCTAATGTTCGTATGTTTTACGGTTTTATGGTATATTATGAAGAAAATACTATATGTGTCGACCTTTAAAGATGAGTATGATGAGAGTGTATTCATTCAGAAAAGAAAGAAAGAAGTTTTAAAACACTTTGAGAGAAAAGATTGTGTAGTGCACTTTATTCATAATGCCCCTGGAAAAAAGCCATTAAGCCTTGTTAATGGCGTGTCATTTTATCATCCACTTTTATATTGTAACGTCTCTGATAATAAATTGAAATTGGTGCATAATCTTTTGTTTAAGTACTCTGCCTTATATTCAAAAATAACTATAAAAGGAGTATTAAAAATACTTCCTGAAGACATTAATGATTATGATCTAATTGTTGCGGAGTCGTGGGAAATTGCATATTCGTTAATATCGTGCGTAGCGATGAAAAAGATTGTTGTTAGAATATACGGTACAACTGACTTGACAGAGAGAATAGAAAATAATTTCTTTTGGCGAGTAAATCCTTTTTTTCGCAAAGTGAAGGAAGTTGTAAATTCCCATAGCATGAGGTCAATTATATTCAATTCGACAGGCTCCAGAAGTCGGGATTTATTTGAATTATTGTCAGATAGTGATAACGGACCAGAGCCAGTTTACCTAAATATGCCTAATATTATATATAGTAAATTGGGTAAAAAACAAAGAATGCTGAATGGTACAATTAATTTGTTGCATGTTGGTCGCATGAAAGAAAATAGAGGGTTTGACACAACTTTAAAGGTTATTGATATTCTCAAAAACTCTTTGGGGTTGCCAATTAAGGCAGTGCTTGTTGGTGATGGCAAGGTTCGTAATAAATTGCAAAATATGTGTTGTAAGCTTGATATAGCGGATTGTGTGCATTTCACTGGTAAAATTAACAAAAATCTACTGATTGAACAATATGGTAAGGCCGACATCTTGATAAACTACTATGGTTTTAATCCCGTATTAGAAGCTCTAAATTCTAATGTGTTTGTAATCACTCGTGAGTTTGGGGAGATGTCGCTTATTTTAGAACGTTATTATTCTGATAAGGTATATAGGGTATGTCAAAAAAATCTACCGATTGTTAATATTAAAGACGAAAATAAGAGCTATTATATTAAGGAAGTTGTTGCAGAGGTCGTATGGTATTCGAAGCATTACCAAACTATAAGGGATGAGGATTTTAGCCCCAAAATTACCGTGGACCTTCATAGGTTTGGACAAAAAGTTTATAGCTATTACAATAAGGTACTTTTCAATTAAGTTAAACTTCTCTCCCCCGAAGAACCATTATGTCAAAACATCTATATTACATATATGGTGGCTTGTTTCTCCTTTTTTTTTCAGAAACACTCCTCTGGCTAAGTATTGATATTTCAGATTTTTTGTTGCCTATTCTTTTGGCTAATAGTTTTATCTTGTTTGGATTGGCACTTTATGACACATCACTATGTTTTAACCTTGTAATATTGATTTTGCCAGTAAAAAATATATTGTTGAAGTACGAAGTAGGAATAGTCACTTTTAATATTTATATGGCGGGGATTTTCGGGTTATTTATAGCGTACATCATCAAAGCTACAATGAGATTTAGCTTGATGTTTGATGTGAAATCAGCTGATAAGCTACTTTTTTTATTTGCGGTTTATTCACTTTCATTTTTTTTCGTAAGCCCGGATTATTTGATTTCAGGTTATGTTTTCCTGCATTCAGTATTTATTCCTCTGTGCGGCTACGTAATTGTTCGGTATTGTCTTGATAGCAAAGAAAAGTATGATGTTTTTAGGTGGCATTTTCTGATTTCTGTATTTATTTTAGCCGTTGCTACTATAGTTATTTATTTTACTCAAGGCGGTCGAACCCTGAGTGTTTTTGGTACTAATGCGTTAAAATCAGCATCATATTTTGTGTTAGCTTTTCTTTTGATGTTCAATTCGTTTGATAAGAAGAAATTTATTTGTAGTTGTGTATATCTTTTTGCATTCATACTATGCCTATGTCGAGTATATCTTTTTAATATGATTCTTTTACCCATGTATTTTCTTGTGTTGAAGCATTTTAAGGTTAGGTCCTTTGTTTTAGGAATTATAATTATAACCTTCAGTTTTACATTGTTGACAATTTCGCTCTATGATCCGATAGAATATGCAAACATAACTAGAAAATATTATAAAACATCGGGTGCTGAGCGCAAACGCATTGCAGAATCTAGCGATAGGTTGACAAATATAGACCACTGGAAAATTAGCTATTATGGATTGGCAGGCATGTGGAGACATGAGCTTGCTACGTTTAGTAAACGACCATTTGTGGGTAAAGGCATTGGCAACACTGATATTCGTGGGGTAACAAGTTCACATAATTTACATGTGCAGCTACTCTGTTATGAGGGTGTGCTAGGGTGGCTATTATTTCACTTCTTTTTTTTCGCCTCGTTTAAATTCGTTCAATTTTCTAATCATAAATTATCTCACGACTTTAAATCGGTTATTTTGGTGGCGGTTATGATTTATATGAACGGGACGACTAATGGACTTTTCCATGGTGATTTTAATTATTTTTTGTTTATTTTGCTGGCTTTAATCCAGAATATGGGTAGCTATCAATTGAGTTATGGTACCCACTTAAAATCGAAAGCATAATGATGTAAAGGTGTTGCAAAGATTGGATAAAATATCAATAATAACATTTACTTAATGCAGGAAAACCTCTATAATGGGCATCAATAATCACCACAAAACATCAGCCCAAAATAGAGGTTTTCCATGCT
>DSBF01000149.1 GCA_011049495.1 Ignavibacteria bacterium | reverse complement strand
CTTAAATAAAATGCTTGATTCATCTTTTGAAATAGAAAAGAAAAAAAATCAGTTAGATAAAATTTATCCTCGTATAAATGATGTTGAAATTCCATCTCAAATCAGCAACAATGTAACATTATCAACTATGCACGGCTGTCCCCCCGATGAAATTGAAAAAATTGCTCAACACTTAATTGAAGATTGGAAATTCCATACAGCGGTAAAACTTAATCCAACAATTTTGGGTAAAGAAAAACTGCGTGAAATCCTTAATGAAAAATTGAATTACAATATTGTTGTACCCGATGAAGCATTTGAACACGATTTAAAATTTGAAGATGCCGTTAAGCTAATTGAACGATTGACACAAAAGGCAAATGAAAATAATGTTGAGTTCGGTTTGAAAATGACAAACACTTTAGAGTCGTTAAACTCAACGGATTTTTTGCCGACAAAAGAGAATATGGTTTATATGAGCGGAAGGGCTCTTCATCCTATTACTGTAAATGCTGCTGCATTACTTCAAAATCAATTTAATGGAGAACTCGATATTTCTTTTTCCGGCGGAGCAGATGCATTCAACTTTGCAGATCTTGTTGCCTGCAATTTAACACCTGTTACAGTTTGTTCTGATTTACTTAAACCCGGCGGTTATTCCCGGCTTCCTCAATATCTTGAAAATCTTTTACAAATAATGGACGAATCAAATTGTAATTCAATAGAAGATTATATTACAAAAAAAGGTGATTCAAACAATGTTAAAGATGCTTCACTAAATAATCTAAATAAATATGCCGGGGAAACAATTAAAACACCTCGTTATAAAAAATCTGTTTTAAAGAATCAAACGATAAAAACGAAGAGAGAATTAACACCGCTTGACTGCATTCATTCACCTTGTATTGAAGCGTGCGCAATTGATCAAGCCGTTCCGCAGTATTTATATCATGCATCAAACGGTGATTTTGTTAAATCGTACAGATCAATTATAAATGAAAACCCGCTTCCGAATATGACCGGGATGGTTTGTGATCATCTTTGTCAAACTAAATGTACCCGGATGAATATTGACGACTCTCTATTAATTAGAGAAATAAAAAGATTTGTCTCCGCAAAAGAATCGGATTTGTTTTACCGAAAATCCAACCAAATAAGAAATAAAAAAGTCGCAGTTATCGGGGCGGGTCCATCCGGATTATCCGCCGCATACTTCTTAGCATTAGAAGGAATTGATGTAGATGTTTACGAATCAAGATCATTCGGTGGGGGCATGGCATCGGCAACTATTCCTAAATTTAGAATCGATGAAGATGCATTGAATAAAGATATCGAAAACATAAAATCGCTCGGCGTAAATATTCATTACAACACAAGAATTGACCAAACAAAATTTGATGAGATAAATAACAATAGTGATTATGTTTATTTAGCAATCGGTGCGCAAAAAGGAAAACCACTTCGCATTGAAGGAGAAGATAACGAAAAGGTAATAGATCAAATCACCTTTCTTGAAAAAGTTAAGAATAATCAAAACATATCGATTGGTAAAACTGTTGCTGTCATTGGCGGCGGTAATTCGGCGATGGATGCAGCACGAACGGCTAAAAGATTAGTTTCACAAATTAATGGTGAAGTTACGGTTATTTATCGAAGAACAAAAAATGAAATGCCTGCTGATAAAGAAGAAATAAAAGAACTTCTTGAAGAAGGAATTATTCTTTTAGAATTAACTGCGCCTGTTAATATTGACAAAAGTGAAACCGGGTTAAATCTTAACTGCATAAAAATGAGATTGGGTGAACCTGATGATTCCGGAAGAAGACGTCCCGTTGAAATACCTAATTCAAATTTTTCATTGGAATTCGATACTATTATTACTGCAATTGGGCAGGATATTGTTCTTGACTTTTTACCTGAACAAAAATTATCAGTTGACTCAGACGGATGTTTAGAAGGTTACGAAAATATTTATGCCGGCGGAGATGCCGTGCGCGGAGCTGATTCACTTATAAATGCTATTGCCGATGGAAAAAATTTTGCCGATAAAATTCTTTCACAACTAAATATTTCCGAATCACAGAATATTAATGACTCAGCCAAAATAGAATTAAAAAAATATCAACAAAAGCTTGCAAAAAGAATTTACAGTGATGGCTTAAAAACAATGCCTTTGGAAAAACGTGATAGTTTTGAAACTGTTATTCCTTTACTTGATGATGAAGCAGTTATTAAAGAAGCATCACGTTGTCTTTTCTGTGATGAGATTTGCAACATTTGTGTCTCGGTCTGCCCTAATCTCGCTAACTATTATTATGAGATTGATCCTTTCTCGGTAAACTATCCGTTAATAGAAATTTCAAACGGTGAATATAAAGTGGTCGGTCATCAAACTTTTTCGGTAGAACAAAAATATCAAATACTAAACTTATATGACTTTTGTAACGAATGCGGAAACTGCGATACATTTTGTCCAACAGCCGGTGCACCATACAAAGTGAAACCACGTTTTTGTATTAGCGAAGTTAGTTTTCAAAATGAAGATAATGTTTACATGAAAAACGATAATAAATTGTTTTATAAGAACAATGGCAATCTAAGCACTCTTTTAATAAAAGATGATAAAATTATTTTTACGAGTAATTATTACGAAGCAATCTTTGATGATCAATTTCATCCGATCGAAATAACAAAAAAATATAATCATGATAAGGACTTAGATACAAAAAAGATTGCGGAAATGTATTATTATCAAACTGCTCTTGGTGATTTTGTATAATTGAAAAAAATGAAAATTAATTAGGATGTAAAATCAATATGAAATTTTACTTAAACGGAATAGAAAAAGAATACAACGGTAATGCTGAATTATCGCTGTTAAAATACCTGCGTGAAGAGGAAGGAATAATAACTGTAAAAGACGGCTGCTCACCTCAAGCCGGATGCGGTTCTTGTTCCGTATTGATTGATAACCGCGCACAGCTTTCGTGTTCAATTCCAATGAGTAGAGTTGAAGGTAAAAACATTATTACCCCGGATGGTTTAGACAATTACCGTAAAAGAGTGTTTACCAATGCGTTTGTAGAAAAAAGTGGAGT
>DSBF01000121.1 GCA_011049495.1 Ignavibacteria bacterium | reverse complement strand
TTTTTTTTATTGCAAAGTAAGCTGTACTTCCCGTTCCAAGTCCTACTACCATACCGGATTTAATTTGTTCAACCGCTTTTTCGGCTGCCTGTTTTTTTAGTTCGGTGTTATCCATCATTTATTTCGGGTTAGTTGCAAAAACCGTTAACTCAGTTATAAATCCTCTATCATTCATTTCTAAAGCTGAAATTACTGCATGTGCAATATCTTCGCCGATTAATTTTGTTGGATTGAATTCGCGTTTTCCTCTACCGGAATTAACAAAAAAATCGGTTTGTACTTCACTTGGATTTACATGAATTACTCTTACGTTATGTTGTCTTAATTCCGCTCGCCAGCATTCCGACATTCCCTTCAATGCAAACTTGGTAGCCGTATATGCAGATCCACCGGCATATCCTTTTGTTCCCGCTGTGGAAGAGATATTAACTATGTTACCATAATTTTGTTTTTTAAAAATTCTTGCGGCATATTTTGCCATTAATGCCGCACCGACAACATTTGTATTAAAAACTTCTTCGAACCTTTTTTTATCCAATTCATCCAACATTGAAAAATAACCAAAACCGGCGTTATTAATTAACGCATCAATTCTACCAAACTCTTTCATAATTGTATTATAACATTCGGTTACATGTTTTTCATTCCCGACATCACAAGCAATGGGAAACACAGAAAGTTCTTTCGCCGCTTTATCTAATCGCTCTCTGTTTCTTGCGGCAATAATAACTTTCGCTCCTTTATTTTTTGCCATCTCTGCAATGGAATATCCAATCCCGGATGAACCGCCGGTTATTAAAATCACTTTATCTTTAAGTATCATTTTCCCTCCGATTAGAATTGATAACTATTTAATAACCTCAAAAACGAATGAAACTAATCTGTTTGATATGCATCAAATGGAATCTAATTCACATTTTATAATTTTACGTGTTAAAATAATTAGGAAGAATGTTCAGAAAAAACAAATATAACGATAACCCTCCGAATATCCACGAATTCAAAAAAAGACAGAACAGATGGCTTTTTATTAGTTTCGTTTTAGCCGCCGTAATCCTTGTCAATATTGTATTATACCTTTTGACTCGTTATTAATTTTTATATCTTTTGAGTCCTTAAAACTCATAACAAGATAAGATGACTAAAAATAACGTATATATAGAAACATACGGCTGCCAGATGAACGTTGCCGATTCCGAATTGGTAATGGGTATTCTTCAAAATAAAGGATATCAACTAACCACTGAAGCAAATGATGCAAATATTATTCTGCTTAATACATGCAGTGTAAGAGATAATGCTGAACAAAGAATTTACGGCAGACTCGGCAATCTGAAGAAATATAAAGATCAAAATCCTCAAACCGTGATAGGTATTTTGGGTTGTATGGCAGAACGATTACGCGAAGATCTTGTTGAATCAAAAAAAATGGTTGATCTTGTTGTTGGTCCCGATGAATACAGAAGACTGCCGGAATTAATTGATACGGCTTTCACAGGTGAAAAAGGTATAGGTGTTAAACTTTCCCGTACCGAAACTTATGATGATATTATTCCATTCAGGGAAGATGGTTTATCTGCATGGATATCGGTAATGAGGGGTTGTGATAAGTTCTGTACATTCTGTGTTGTTCCGTTTACCAGAGGAAGGGAACGAAGCAGAAATCTTGAATCGGTTATTGATGAAATCAAACAGCTTTCCGAACGAGGATTCAGAGAAGTAACTTTACTAGGTCAAAATGTAAATTCATATAATGATAACGGAAGAGACTTTGCTGATTTACTTTCCGCTGCAGCAAGTGTAGATAGATTAATTCGTGTCAGATTTACAACTTCGCATCCTCAAGATTTATCGGATAAGTTACTTTACACAATTGCCGAACATCCTAATTTATGTAACTATATTCATTTGCCTGTACAGTCCGGGTCGGATAGAATTTTAAAATTAATGAATCGCACATACACAGTTGAACATTATCTCAACTTAATTGAAAAAGCTCGCAAGATAATTCCCGGGGTAAGTTTTTCAACGGATATTATTTCCGGATTCCCAACTGAAACTTATGAAGATCATATAATGACACTTGATGTAATGCAGAAAGTTCAATATGACGGTGCTTATATGTTTAAGTATTCACCCCGTGAAGGAACAAAAGCATACAAAATGGAAGATGATGTAACCGAAGAAACAAAAGCAAAAAGATTAAATGATATTATAGATCTTCAGCAATCAATTTCTTATGAGATTAATCAAAAAATGATCGGAAAAGATGAAATTGTATTAGTTGAAGGAAATAGTAAAAAGTCAGATCAATTTATGGCAGGCAGAACCGATACAAATAAAGTTGTTATCTTCCCGGCAAATGACGAAATTAAAACAGGCGATTATGTAAAAGTTAAAATTAATCGTGCAACATCTGCAACTTTATTCGGTGATGTTATGGAAATTGTAAATCCGACGGGAGAGAAAATTTCCCTAACTGCATAAAGGGGATGATGAAAAAAATTTTCATATTAATATTATTTGCCTCAACTTTTCTTGCTCAAGAAGCCAACATTGTTCCCTATCTAAAATCGATTGAAGACGGTGAAATTAACACTGCAAAAGAAGGTTTAAACTCACTTAAAAAAACTAACCCTAACGATCCTTCCATAATTTTTCTCGATGCAGTTTTAACCGAAGAAGGTGAAGCCGCATTGAAGAAATATCAAACTATATATGAACAGCACCCCAAAAGTAATTATGCAGATGCATCATTATATAGAGTTTTTTCTTACTACTATTCCTTAGGTGTTTACCAACGAGCTGAAGAATTATTGAACAAGTTAAAAACTGAGTATCCTTCTTCACCTTATATTAGAGCCGCAGACAGAACAATCCCGGATCAAACAGATATTGTAAAAAGTGAACCAACACTGGTACCTCAAAAGCAAACTCCCGCAGAATCAACCGGCAAATATAATTTTACAATTCAAGCCGGTGCATTTTTAAATATTGAAAACGCAAAGAACTTGGCAGATGAAATTAATAAAGACGGTTACCCGGTTGAACTCGGCACAAAAAGCGTCGGCGGTTCATTATTGAATATT
>DSBF01000452.1 GCA_011049495.1 Ignavibacteria bacterium | reverse complement strand
GGTTATTTTATAATTGGTGAAGTTAACACGGAATTAGGTCTTATAATTTTCTTCGGTGGATTTCTATTCGCTGCTTTTGGCGGCGGAATGAATTTGCCTGCTTGGTTTGATCTGCTTACAAAAATTACTCCGACTCATATACGCGGTCGTCTCTTCGCGTTCAGGGTCACCCTTGGTGCTGTGATGGGCATATTTGCCGGGTACGTTGCAAAGCAAGTTCTTGATAATATTCAGTACCCGGCTAATTTTTCCTTTTTGTTCGGTGTCGCATTTTTAGTCATGATGATATCTTATCTGTTTCTCGGATTGCTTAAAGAAGAAAAAGTAAATACCGCCGCAAAAGCAATTCACTGGAAAGAATTTTTGAGGGGACTTCCTCAAATATTGAAAAGTGAAAAAAACTATCGCAACTATCTAATTGCGGATGTGTTGATGGTTCTTGCCGGAATGGCGAATGCTTTTTACACAGTTTATGCGTTTGAAAAATTTAATCTCACTTCCGGTTATGCCGGTGATTTTACAATCGTAATGATGACGGCTACAGTTTTTGCTAGTCTTTTGTTTGGTTTCTTAGCGGATAAATACGGACATCGAATTAATCTTTTCTTCGGTGCATTGTTTACCGCGATTGCTTGTCTGCTTGCAATATTTACTCAGACGTTGTTTCTTTATTACTCGGTGTTTGTTTTCTCTGCTATGACGCTTGCACTGATTCAAGTCTCACGAATAACAATCATCGCTGAACTATCACCGGAAGAAGAAACATCGACATATGTTTCATTAACAAATGTTATTACTGTTCCGTTTGTGTTATCCGGAATTTTTGCCGGTTGGCTCGCTGATATGTTCGGTTACATCCCAGTCTTTGTTTTAGCCGGAATCTTTGCAATGCTATCTGCTTACTGGTTTTTGTTTATAATGAAAGAACCGCGATTTCATCAAACAACAAATTTGAGTCAATAAATGGATAGAAGAAATTTCATTAGAAATACTTTGATCGGAAGTGTCGGAACAATTGCAGCGGCTAATTCAATTTTATCCGCTCCGACTATTTTAACGTCATCGCGTGTTCCTCAAAGCACACTCGGTGGTGAACTAATATTTAAACCAATGTTTGTTCAAAAAGGAATGGGTCCGCATTTATACGATTTAGTCTGGGCAACCGATAATGATTGGGATACGTTTTATTCAAACATCGAACTTGGTTCGGATGGAATTAAAATCTCTGATTCTAAAGGAAAACAAAAATTCGGAATCAATGCAAGATGGAATGTTGAAGGTTTCGGTTATACAAACATCACGGCGGATAACGGCGGTGAATTTTACGAACTTCCACCGGAAGGGAAATCGCAAGAGTTTGTTTTACAATATGAATTTGCCAAAAGCCGAGTAGCAAGAAACGAAAAAAGAATTAAGCAGCACTCTAAAAATGGATGGCAGCCATCGACTGAATCTGCGGGACTTCATGCATTTTCACAAACACTTTTTGAAGATGCAGCTAAGTACAAAAACGATAAAGAAAAATGTGCCGAACTTTCGCAAAAAAGTTTGATGTATGCTTTATGGGCTTCAGAAAAAATTGAACTCGATAAAGCGAATTATGAAATCGCAAAGATGGGTAAGCGGAATGATTTCTTTATCGGTTGTGATGCACGTGCGTTTTATCAAATGGATCAAGATATATTTTTAGAAAACTTCGTTCCGTTATTTAATTATGCAAACATAACATTCGTACCGCAAAGTAATAATGCGATCAACCGTGACTTTGAACCGCAGCGAGGTAAACATAATTTTGCAATCCGTGAACATTTAATCGATACACTCGCCGAACACGGAATTAAATCACAAGGAAGATTACTCTATTGGTTTCACGATTGCTGTATGCCCGATTGGATGCGCGGAATGAAGTATGACGAACTTCTAAAGTACGTTGATGAAAACACTCGCAAAGTAACAAAGTATTATGGCGAAAAGTTGTGCGCTTGGGAAATGGTAAACGAACTTCACGATTGGGCAAATGAATTTCATCTCGATCATAAGCAAATAAATGAGTTAACCGGAATTATAACAGATGCAGCAAAAGAAACTGTTCCATCAGTTAAAAGAACTATTAACAACTGTTGTCCATTTGCTGAATATGTTGGAATGAAAAGTTATTCCGGTTCTCCGGCTTCACATCCGCAAAGAACTCCGGTTCAGTTTACAAGAGATATTTTAGATGCCGGAATCGACATTGATATAATTGAACAACAAATGTATTTCCCGTACAGAGATTTACAAGATACAATTATGTTAATTGAGCGTTACGAAGAATTCGGTAAACCGATGCACATTTCGGAAATTGGTTGTCCGGGTGGTCCGACTGAGTACTCGGTTAAAATGACTAATCAACCATTTCCTCCGGTAGAGCCATATTTATGGCATCATCACTGGGATGAAGAAACACAAGGGGATTGGATTGAACAGATTTATACATTGATTTACAGTAAGCCGTACATCAAAGCTGGTAACTGGTTCGATTTTGTTGAACCGCATTCGTATATACAGAACGGTGCATTGTTAAAAAATATAAAAGGTGATAAGAAAGCTTCATATCATAGATTTAAAAAAGTGGTTGAGAGGTTTATATAAAATTAATTCTTATGATGAATTGCCGTCTGCTTTAGCAGACGGATAAAGTAAAGAGAAAGTAGATGGGCTTTAGCCCCATAGCTTTTAATTAGAATGTGGCTAAAGCCAAATGTGATTTGAATTATTAGCATCCGTCGGTTAAAACCGACGGCAATTGCTGCAAACAACATTACAAGGAAAAATAAAAATGAGAAGACGAGATTTTCTGCGTAACACAATGATAACCGGTGTCGGGTTATCCGTTGGTTCAACAATTTTGGGAGCGCCGACTGTACTTACACCAAAACGTACCGATTACAACACAGAAAAAGGTAGACTTGTTTTCAAACCTGTGTTTGTGCAGAGCGGTAAAGGACCGCATCTACTCGATTGGGCTTACGCCTCCGATCACAACTGGGATGCGTTCCATTCAAACATAACAGCAGATAATAAAGGTGTTGTGATAAGCGATACCGAAGGAACGGAAAAATTCGG
>DSBF01000391.1 GCA_011049495.1 Ignavibacteria bacterium | reverse complement strand
TGCCCTGACGTGATTAATTCATTTACTTTATTATCGTATGTGGAATCGTTTTCCAGCTTTAAGTACACAAAGAGTCTATCGTTAGAATAATATGAAGGCTCTAGCACCTCTTCTCCTACAACCGGAAGAATGCCCTTACCGTTTTTACCTGTACTCTCGGCAATCAATTGCTCAACCCAATTGCCGAAGGAGCCTAACTCTTTTGATGTTATAAAAGTTATATTATCAACGCCCTTTTGTGCAAGCAGCCCCATAACAACACCAAGATTAGCAGGAGTGTTATCGCCGTGAATGGGACAATTTGCACCTTCACTGTTGCAGACCATTACCTGTGCTCTACTTACCAATTCTTCAAGATCAACTCCAATCAACGCCGCCGGCACTATTCCAAATAATGAGAGTGCGGAATATCTACCGCCGATATTAGGATCATTCAAAAATATTTTTCGGAAGTTTAATTCTTGAGCAATTTTTTCGAGTCCACTACCCGGGTCCGTAATTGCAATAAAATGTTTGGAGACATTTTCTTTTCCAACTTGAGCAACTGTCAAATTATAAAAGAATTTCATAAATGAAATTGTTTCTACTGTTCCGCCCGATTTAGTTGATACAATGAACAAAGTTTCTTTGGGATTAAATTTTTCGGCATATTCTTTCACCATCTGCGGATGAGTACTATCTAAAACCGTTAAATCTAAATATCCCTCCTTTACTCCAAAACTCAATCTAAAAACTTCGGGGGCTAAGCTGGAACCGCCCATTCCGAGCAGAAGCGCATTTTTGATTCCTTCGCCTCTAATTTCTTCAACAAACTCATAAATATTTTTTATCGATTCTTCGGCAACGTCGGGACTTTTCAGCCAACCTAACCTGTTGGAAATTTCATCAGGTTTTTCGCTCCAAACAGTATGATCTTTTTCCCAAATTCTTTCAACTATTCTTTCTGCCTTTAATTCCATCATTGCTTTATCAATTTCATTTTGATACTTATCGGCGAATATTCGGAATCTTTTCTTCTCTGTTTTTATAGATGAAATTTTTTCATCAATAGCCTTCATAAGATTCTCAAAAGATTTGGAGAAACTTTCTAAACCATCAGCTTGTAATTTTTTTGTAATCGAATCTAAATCAACACCCAGTTTATTTAATTCATCAAGTTGATTAAATGCTTCTTCAACATCTTTATTAATTGTATGAAGTATGCAGCCGTGGTCCATAAAATCGTTAAAAATAGAAGGAGGAACTGTATTTACTGTTTCTTTACCTATCAAGTTGTCAACATACAACGTATCCGGATAGTGAGGATTTTTAACACCGGTACTTGCCCATAATAATCTTTGCGGCTGTGCTCCTTTATCTTCTAAATCTTCCCATCTTTTGCTTTTAATTAAATCTGAATAAAATTGAAAAGCTTTTTTTGCATTAGCGATAGCAATTTTACCTTTTAACTCGTTGTTGCCAAGTAAATCTAACTCCTTATCTACCGCGGCATCTATTCTGCTGATAAAAAACGATGCAACTGATGCTACGCTTTTTAAGTCGCCGCCTTTTTCAACTAATTTTTCTAATCCAACCAAATAAGCTTCGGCAACCTGTTTGTAATTTTCAATACTGAATATTAGCGTTACATTAACGCTTATGCCTAAAGAAATTAGTTCTGTAATCGCTGGAATTCCTTGCTGTGTTGCTGGTACTTTTATCATCACATTTGGTTTGCCAATCTCGGCGTACAATTTTTTTGCTTCGCTTATTGTTCCTTCTGTATTATGAGCTAATTTCGGGCTTACTTCAATACTTATGTAACCGTCAGTTTTATTTGTTTTTTCATAAACAGGAAGCAAAAGATCAGCCGCAAGTTGAATATCTTTCACAGCAAGCTTTTCATAGATTTGTTCAGTTGAAAGTTCTTCGTTAATTAAACTTTTGATGTCGTCGTCGTAATCGCTGCTGCCTGCAATAGCTTTTTCAAAGATTGAAGGATTTGATGTAACTCCGCGTAAACCTTTATCGATAAGATTTTGCAGCTCACCCCGTGTTATAAATTGTCTTCGTATATAATCATACCATATTGATTGTCCAAGTGAAGCCAGATCGTTTAGTTTTAACATTATTTATTTCTCCAATTATTTTTTATTTAGATAAAATTCTTTTTGCGGTTTTAATAATTTCTTCGGATGTAAGACCAAATTCTTCCAGCAAGTTATTCAACTTGCCTGAAGCGCCGAATGTTCTCATACCAAGCACCTCGCCGTCACCGTGAAGCCCAACAAATCTGCGCCATCCAAAAGTTGACCCGGCTTCAATAGCAATGCGGGCTTTTACATTTGATGGAAGCACGGATTCCCAATATTCAGGGCTTTGTCTTTCATAGAGATTCCAATTAGGTAAACTTACAACGCGCGCTTTAATATGTTCATTCTTTAATTTCTCATAAGCTTCAAGAGCAATATGAACTTCGGAACCTGTAGCTAATAGAATAACATCGGGTATTCCATCGCTATCCGCTAAAACATATCCTCCTTTAAGCGCGCCTTGTTCGGATACATATTTATTTCTATCTATTACGGGTAAATTTTGCCGGCTCAATATTATTGCAACGGGATTATTTTTCGACTCCATAATATATTTCCACATTACTGCGACTTCATTTGCATCCGAAGGACGAATTACTTCCAAATTAGGAATTGCTCTCAATGAAGCTATATGTTCAATTGGCTGATGAGTTGGTCCGTCTTCTCCAACCCCGATACTATCGTGTGTAAAAATATATGTTACGGGAAGGTTCATAAGCGCAGATAAACGAATTGATGAACGGGCATAATCAGAAAAGACCAAAAACGTTGAAGCAAATGTTTTCAACCCGCTTAAAGAAATTCCGTTTGCAACTGCGCCCATAGCGTGTTCACGAATTCCGTAGTGAATATTTCTGCCATTGTGATTTCCTTTACTAAAACTTTCGGCATTTGATATTGCCGTTAAAGTTGAGGGAGATAGATCAGCCGAACCTCCAATCATAAAAGGAATTTTATCGGCTATGGCATTTAAGACTTTGCCGCTTGCCTGCCTTCCCGAAATATCTTTACCAGCTTCGAAATTGGGAATGCAGCAGTCC
>DSBF01000482.1 GCA_011049495.1 Ignavibacteria bacterium | reverse complement strand
TATACAATGGGGTGCAACACATTATTTATTTTTTTTACAAAATTCAGCTATATTTTCCTTGGAGACATGGTCTAAACAACCAGGGTAATGAACTTAGGTGGGCATTACCCGTCTCCTTAATTTTACGCTAATTGAATGCTGCTTTACAAGAAATGTTAGTTATTGATTTTCTTTTCGAAGTGTTGATAATCTTTTCGAGATTTCCAATCGCCGCCCCATTCCCATCCTCGTTTTTTGAACGCTTTAACTACAACTGATTCCGGTGTTATTGCACCGATTTCATTTTTATCATACTTTACGCCTTTTGGCAACACTTTCTTTCCTGCAATAAAAGGATTTTGTTTGGGATTAATATCAACCGCTATCCCGTATGAATGGTTTGAAAGTTTGTCCGTTCCGTCGATTACTCTATAATTAAATCCTGATGAATTATTGTCATCCATAGAAGCATTATCATCCCAATTATATTTTACAATAGGAATAACTTTTTCAATTGGAAATCTTTTTGATAAAATCTCGTCGAATATTTCCTTCAGTTCGGCGGAAAGTTTTTTATGAATAACAATTTGCCCTTTATGAATTTTGTCATCGAATGAGACATAAATAACATTAATAAGAGTAAGATTTTTCCTAATTTCTAACGGAAAATCAAAACCGTCTACTGCTTCCTCAAATGACATATCCGAATCAATAATGATGCTGCTGTATTCTTGCATAAAATTTTCTGAGTTTATTAATAATAAAAATATGGTTATGAAAATTATTTTGAATACCGAATTCATAAATAAATATATAATTTTTAAACGAAACAAAAGTGAGGCAAAAGAATATTGAGATTTAATTTTAACTAAATAAATATTAGTTTTAGTTCACTACAATAAGACAGTTATGGCTTCTTCACACATATTAAGTAAATCTACATTCCTAAAAGGTCTTCAATGCGATAAGCATCTTTATCTTTACAAAAATAATAAAGAATTGCTCGATCCGTTAAGTGAAATGCAGCAGGCAATTTTTTCCCGCGGAACCGATGTCGGTATATTAGCTCAACAACTTTTCCCCGGTGGAATTGATGCCGCCCCTCCATCACCCACTAAATTTGATGAGTCTATAAAACTAACAGAAGAATTGATAAAAAAAGGTGAGCAAATTATTTACGAAGCATCATTTATGTTTGAGCAAGTTTTAGCAGCGGCTGATATTGTTGTAAAAGAACAAGATGGATGGAAAATTTATGAAGTAAAAAGTTCAACCGCCGTAAACGAAGTTCATATTAATGATGCAGCGGTTCAATATTGGATTGTCAGCAATCTTGGTTACAAGGTTAAAGATATATCAATCGTACATATTAACAATCAATATGTACGAAAGGGTGAACTTGATCTAAATTCACTTTTCAACATTGAGTCGGTTTTAAAATTTGTGTTGGAAAAACAAAAGTTTGTTGCGGATGAAGTTGCCCGTCAAAAAAGAGTTCTCAATAAAAAAAGTATTCCTAAAGTTGATATTGGTATGCATTGCACCGATCCTTATCCTTGCGGATTTATCGGTTACTGCTGGAAACATATTCCCGAAAATTCCGTGTTTGATATTTCGGGGATGCACCTCAAAAAAAAGTTTGAGCTATATGAGAAGGGAATAATTAAACTATCCGATATAACAAGTGATGTCGGAATTAATAAAAATCAACAGCTCCAGATTCAAGGTGTATTGACAAACAAAACGATAATAGATAAGGAAGCAATTAAAGAATTCTTAAGTACGATTAGTTATCCGATGTACTTTGTTGATTTCGAATCGTTCCAACCGCCGGTTCCGTTATATGAAAATTCTAAACCATATCAACAAATTCCCTTTCAGTATTCCGTCCATTATAAAAAATCTCCGGATTCCGAATTACATCATTGTGAATTTATTGCCGAACCGGATACTGATCCGAGAATTCCATTTATCGAAAATCTTCTGAAAGTTTTAGGTAATAAAGGTGATATAATTGTTTACAACAAATCTTTTGAAATAACACGATTGAAAGAAATACAACGCGATCTTCCAAAGTATGCCAAGCAAATTGAAAAACTTTTCGATCGAGTGATAGATTTAATGCTGCCTTTTCAGAAAAGATATTATTACTTGCCCGAAATGAAAGGTTCATACTCTATTAAATATGTACTGCCCGCACTTGTGCCTGAATTAAGTTATGATAATATGGCAATTGCCGACGGAGGAACCGCATCCCTCGCTTATGAAAGTCTTCTTACTTTGGATGATTTTATAAAAATTAATGAAATCAAAAAACAGCTATTAGAATATTGTAAGTTGGATACACTTGCTATGGTGAGAATTTTGGAGAGGTTGGAGAAAGTATATTAATAAATTTATCAGCAAACGTATTTTTTAGTTTAACAAGATTCATTATCTCCTAATAACCCCTAACCTTAACAACAACGGTCGTTTCTCTTCCTCTATCATCCATACAAGTTATTTTTATATTTCCATCGTTTGCTTTTAGAAAAATCTTTTCCGATGGTAAGCACTTATCAAAAAATTTATCATTAACAAACCAGTAGTGAGTTTTAACATTCGGATCGGATGCGGCTTGTAATAAAATTTCTTCTTCGTTTCCTTTTTCAACAAAGTATTCAAACTCGGATGAGGGAGAAATTATAACCGGTCCTTCGGAAGTAAATCTTGCACTGCATTCGGGATTGTGTTTCGGCGGGCGTTTTACTTTTATATTATTTCTATTCTGCCATAAAGTTAATTCCGGTTCATAAAACGGATATGCAGCTTTCTTGTATTCTTTCGGTAAGCATTCCGGACAGTATTCTATTGTCTCTTCTTCATTTACAAAAAGCTCTCTGTTAAGATCACACTGTTTTTGCGGTGAATGATTTTCTAAAAAGTAATCATCAATAATATTTGTGCATTGTTTTGAAGGAATCAAACCGGTTTCAGCACAGACTTTTCTGACTTTTAAGTTTTCTGGGAAATCAAACCACTTCTGCTGTGAATCGTAGTCTATTGAATTGAATAATTCAAATAAAAGCGGGACAGCCATTTCTGCACCGGATAGATGCGGGGATCCTTTACCGTCAAAATTCCCTATCCATACACC
>DSBF01000428.1 GCA_011049495.1 Ignavibacteria bacterium | reverse complement strand
TCGATAACTGGCGTTGGGGCGGAATCCCTTTTTATATAAGAACCGGTAAACGTCTTCCTACCAGGGTTACCGAAGCGGTTATCCACTTTAAACCAACTCCGCATTATCTATTTGCTCAGCAAGATGAATGCGATTCTTGTAATCAACTAATTATAAGAATTCAACCCGATGAAGGCATACTTCTAAAATTCGGTATGAAAATTCCAGGCTCAGGATTTAATGTGCAAAATGTTAGTATGGATTTTCATTATTCGGATCTTACAGATCAAAGAATACAACCGGCGTACGAAAGATTACTTTTCGATAGTATGATTGGGGATAAAACTTTGTTTGCAAAAGCAGATGAAGTTCTGGCTGCGTGGAAATTCTTAAACCCGATTTTGAAAAGCTGGGCTTCCAATCCCGATATTCCAATCTTTGGTTATCCAGCCGGCACTTGGGGACCGGAGAAAGCTGATGACTTAATTGAAGAAAAAGAAATGACGTGGCGTTACCCCTGTAAAAATTTAACTGATGATGGAAATTATTGTGAGCTATAATAAAAATAGAACGATTAAAATATTTTCTAATATTGAAAAGTTGGCTAATCACTCCGCCGATTTTTTAATGAAAAGAGTAAAAGACAAGTCTTCTTTTGAGAATGTCTCCATTGCACTTTCGGGCGGGTCAACACCGAAGCAAATTTTCAAATTTATTGCCGATAATTATGCGGAGAATATTGATTGGCAAAAACTGAAAATATTTTTCGGAGATGAAAGATGTGTTCCTCCCAACCATAATGACAGTAATTTCAAAATGGCAAAGGAAGAGCTATTCGACAAAATATCTATCCCCGGTGAAAACATTTATAGAATACAAGGTGAAAAAGAACCCGTTAAAGAAGCGGAAAGATACAGCGAAATTTTGAAATCAAATCTTACTCATAAAAATAATCTTCCGCAGTTTGATATTGTGATGCTTGGGCTGGGTGAAGATGGTCATACAGCTTCCATCTTCCCGGATCAAATAGATAAATTTTATTCGGATAAAATTTGTGAAGTTGCAGCACATCCCCAAACAAATCAAAACCGAATTACCATTTCGGGTTCTGTTATCAACAATGCTAAGCTTATAGTTTTTATAGTTACAGGCGAAAAAAAAGCAAATATTATTTCCGAGATTTTATCAGAAAGCGCCTCTTCAACAATGTACCCTGCTTCTCTCGTTTCGCCGAAACAAGGCGAACTTATATGGATGCTTGATACAGAAGCATCGCAATTATTAGATAGCCAGATTAAACAAGCCGGGATAATATTATGATTTTGGCGGGAGATGTCGGCGGTACAAAAACTCTTCTCGGTTTATTTGAAATTGTAGATGACAATTTAATTTTATTAGAAAAAGAAAAATTTATAAGTAAAGACTTTAATTCGTTACAAGAGATCATTTCCAAATTTGCCGGCAGTAATAATATTGAAGCGGCGGTATTCGGCGTGCCGGGTCCCGCATTAAAAGGAGAAGTTAAATTAACTAATTTAGATTGGAAATTAAGCGCAGCTCAAATCTCAAAGGAATTAGATATCCCAAAAGTAAAACTTGTAAATGATCTCGGCGCAACGGCGTATTCTATTCCTTACTTAAATGAAGATGAGCTGATAAAAATTTATGAAGGACAAAAGAAGTTTTCAAATAATAAATACGGAATACTTGCGCCCGGTACGGGACTTGGGGAAGCATTTTTAATTTGCGAAGATGGCAACAAAATAATACTCTCATCCGAAGGAGGTCATTCTGATTTTGCTCCAACCAACGATCTCGAAATTGAATTACTAAAGTACCTTCTTAAAAAATACAAGAGAGTAAGCAACGAAAGAGTAATATCCGGGAGTGGATTGCCAAATATTTTCGATTTTTTAGTTGAATACGGATATGGATTTCCGAATGAGGAAACTCTTGAAAGATTCAAAAATGAAGATAAGGCTCTTGTTATTTCGGAAATGGCTTTATCGGGTAAAGACAAACTTTGTAGTGATACGCTCGAGATCTTTGTTTCAGCGCTTGGAGCCCGCGCCGGTAATCTTGTGCTTACAAATTTAACGACCGGCGGAATTTTTCTTGGAGGCGGTATTCCACATAAAATAAAAAATTTGCTGCTAAGCGAAATTTTTATATCGAGTTACAAAAATAAGGGACGGTTAAGTTCAATTGTTGAAGCGACACCGGTCTATATAATTAATAATGAAGCTGCCTTTAAGGGGGCTTCCTTATATGCAAAAAGTTTAATGAGGAAATAGGATATTATGGAAAATTTAGAGCAGATTGCAATCAATACAATAAGAACATTATCAATGGATGCAGTACAGCAGGCAAACTCCGGGCATCCCGGAACTCCAATGGCGCTTGCTCCCGTAACATTTGCCATCTACAATAATTTTATGAAATTTAATCCCCAAAATCCGGATTGGATAAATAGAGACAAATTTATTTTGTCCGCCGGTCACGCTTCTATGCTGCTTTATAGCACGCTTCATATAACAGGTTACGATGTTACACTTGATGATATTAAAACATTCAGACAACTTAAGAGCAAATGCGCCGGTCACCCGGAAGTTGGACACACGCCGGGCGTAGAAACTACAACAGGTCCTCTTGGGCAAGGGGTTGCAACAAGTGTCGGTTTTGCAATTGCACAAAAGTGGCTGGCTTCATACTTCAATAAGCCTGATTATAATTTAATAGATTACAAAATCTATGCGCTCGCCGGCGATGGATGTATGATGGAAGGGATTTCCGGAGAAGCTGCTTCTCTTGCGGGGCATCTGGGGTTGGATAATTTAATTTGGATTTACGATAACAATCACATTACAATTGAAGGAAATACCGATTTAGCTTTCAGCGAAGATGTGGCTACAAGATTTATTTCTTATGGATGGAATGTACAAAGAGTTGGAGATGCAAACGATACAAAAATGTTGGCGCGAGCTATTCAAATCGCTGGAAAAGAAAAACAAAGACCTTCTTTAATTATAGTTGACAGCCATATTGCTTATGGCGCTCCAACAAAACAAGATACACACGGCGCTCACGGTTCTCCGCTTGGCGAAGATGAAATTAAAGCAACAAAGGAATTTTATGGCTGGGA
>DSBF01000263.1 GCA_011049495.1 Ignavibacteria bacterium | reverse complement strand
TTCGCTCGTTAGAGTCCGGAGACTCCAACGGAGTCTTCGACCGAACTCCCGACAGGGTGCGTCGAGGTCTGACGACTGGCGAGTCACTTGTTTTTGACCTTCAACGTTGCTAGCCAACTTAGCAACCTTCAAGGAAAAACTACATAAAACGCATATCCTTACCTTGAAGGTTTATCCCAAATTTGTTATAGAGTTCATTAAAAACTAGTTTTACAAAATTTTCCCACCTATAAATCCTATGATCCAATGTCTGGGAAAACCAGCATCCATCAATTTCTTTTTTAGCATAGATAATCTTTAGCGCAAAAAACTAATAATCCTTATATTACAGAATTAATTTTCAACAATAACACGTTTGCTAATGAATACAAAAGAAAGCACTAAAAGTAAAATTATTTCTGTCCTCGGAAATGATGACCGCATTTGGAACGAAGACAAAACCGAACTAAACCAAACTCTCCTTTTCGATCTGCTCGATAAAATTGATGAGAATATTATGGATACAAATCAAATGTATGTAAACAAAACCGAAATGGCAGACAAGAAATACGGCATAAGCAAAGAAGATCAAAAATTAACCGAAGAGTTTTATAAAGAGTAGTTTGCAATGGCAAAGAAAAAACAAAACAACAAACTGATAATCAGAAATTCTACCGCGGAATTTTTAATGTTTACGGCAGACAGCCGCCAAGACGGAATTGAAGTTCGTTTCGAAAATGAGACTGTCTGGCTCACTCAAAAAATGATGGCTGTTTTATTCGACTGCTCAGTCGATAATATCTCACTCCACTTAAAAAACATATTCAAGGAAGAGGAATTGGATGAAAATTCAGTTATCGAGGAATACTCGATAACTGCAAGTGACGGAAAAAAATATAAGGCAAAACATTATAATTTAGATGCGATTATTGCAGTCGGTTATAGGATCAACAGCAAAAGAGCTACTCAATTCAGGCAATGGGCGACAAAGGTTTTAAAAGATTTTGCCATTAAAGGTTATGTAATTGATAAAGAAAGACTGAAAAACGAAGGTTATCTCGGGAAAAATTATTTCGATGATTTGCTTGAAATAATACGGGAAATCCGGGCAAGCGAAAGAAAATTTTATCAAAAAATAACCGATATATACGCCACCGCCCTTGATTATGAGCCTGAGAGTAAAATAACAAAGAACTTTTTTGCAACTGTTCAAAATAAACTTCATTACGCAATTACCGGGCTCACCGCTGCGGAGATAATAAAAGAAAGAGCAAACAGCAAAAAACCACACATGGGATTGACATCGTGGAAAAGATCACCAAAAGGCAAAATCTTAAAATCCGATGTTTCTGTTGCTAAAAATTATCTTGATAAAATAGAAATAGAATCTTTAGATAGAATTACGAATATGTACCTGGACTATGCGGAAGATCAGGCAGAAAGAAAGATTCCAATGACTATGCAAGACTGGGTTGATAAATTAGACGCATTCTTACAATTCAATGAACGTGATATTTTAGATAACCCCGGCAAAGTATCTGCCGAAGTAGCAAAAGCTTTTTCTGAAAGCAAATGGGAAAAATATCGTGTAGAGCAAGATAGATTATATACATCCGATTTTGATAAAGAAGTAAAAAAACTATTAGAGCAAAAAAAGAAAAAGTAATGCTGGAAATTCTGGTCTAAGTTCTTCAGATACCAATAGAAATATTAATACTTTCCATTCTTTACAATGTTCAAGAGTAACAACATCTCCCTTCCAATCTGCTCAACACGTTCGTCGTATTTTGATTCTTCTAATTCTGTTCCGTCAAATTCTTTTGGATCGTCGTAGCGAATTGGGAAACGGGCTTCGGCGCCGAATACAACGGGACAGTTTGCATCGGCATCGGAGCAAGTCATTATCGCAGCAAAATCTTTCTGCGGATTGTATTCATCTGAATATACTTTTGAAAAACATTCGATCGGGTCTCTATCATCAGAATAATAAACAAGGTAAACCGGGTTATCCGAATCATCCTTCTTTTCTATTTTGAATCCGGCTTTCGTCATTGCTTTTACTGCACGGGGATTAAATGCCGTAGCTTCCGTTCCGCCGGAGTAACATTTTATATTTGGAAGATTATAATACTCGGCAGCAGTCTGCGCCCAAATTTGACTAATGTGACTCCGCCGTGAATTGTGTGTACAGATGAAAGTTAGACTAACATCCTTCTCCTCTTTAAGCTTATTAGCAATGTAATCGGACAATTCAATAAGAAGTTTTTTCCTCTCTTCAGAAATCGAATCGAATGAGTTACCCAGCATCTCAATTTTTTCAATAAGTTTATGATAGAGCATTATTTTTTTCTTTCATTTCACTTTTAGAAATTTTTAAGATTCTGAGATTCCATCTTTTGGAAAGATGGAATCTCTTTGCATTATGATTTTTTACTCGTCCCAGAAATACATTTTTGCTTCAAGAGAATTCGGATATTTATCTTGTATCTCCTTCATCTTTTCCCGGAAAGACGGATTATCTTTAGTCTTGATATATTCGGCAATACCTTTTTGAACTAAAGCTTTCGAGAATAATGCGGCTTCTTCAAAATTTTGTAAATCCTTATTAATAACATCAATCACTTCATCATATTTCCCTTTTGGTATCATAGATTCTGAGTAACCGATTCGCAGCATAAGTCTGAATTCATCCGGCGGTAAATACCCGTTGAAGTTGTAGTACGATTTACCGTTATGATCTAAGAAGTAAAACGAGGGCGTCCAATAACCGGATAGTTCTCTTCTAATATCACGATCTTTTTTCAAATCGAGTTTTAAAAGAACGAACCATTGGTTCATTTCTTCTTGTACTTTTTCGTCCGTATAAGTTTCTTCGTACAACTTTTTACATCCGCCGCAATTATCCATTTCAAACTGCAACAAAATGGGTTTGCGCGATTTTTGTGATTCTTCTTTTGCTTGTTCTAAGTTTGTTAACCAGTTCAATTTTATCTCCGTTTTATTTCACTAGTAAATTTTAAAAAGATATACCTGTTAATGCCGTTTTTCGATTCCAATTAACTACAATATTCTTTTCATTTTCTTAATTGTTCTTTCATAAAATAGGCAAATACTCGAAATATTGGTCTTTCTTTCTAGCCGCCTGCAAATGC
>DSBF01000295.1 GCA_011049495.1 Ignavibacteria bacterium | reverse complement strand
CCTGCAATTGCTTGAAGAAAACAGAATTGATTATATGTTCAGCAGTAATCTAATTAAGCATAAAGATAAACTGCGTTATAAGGGAAGTTCCGAATTTAAAAGTATAAGAGAGTTAGGTGAACTTTCCGATGTGATCGTTTCTTTTGGTGGTGATGGCACAATGCTGCATATCGCTTACGAACTTCGCGGTTCAAAGGCACCCATCTTAGGATTGAATCTTGGTAAATTAGGATTCTTAGCCGAATATGAAATGAAAGAAATTCCTGAACTAGTTAAAGAGTTAAAAGAGAATAAGTTTGTTATTGAAGAGAGGATTGCGTTAAAAGGATTCAATTCACTTAAGAAAGAAGAAGAATTGTACGCTATCAATGATTTGGTTATTGATAAAGGAAGATGGCAGAAGATGATTGAGTTAACAGTTAAGGTTGATGATGACTATGTGGCTACTTTTGTGGCTGATGGAATTATTGTCGCAACTCCAACCGGTTCAACCGGTTATTCTCTTTCTACCGGGGGACCAATTGTAAATCCCAAAGCTGATGTTATTACTTTAAGTCCGATCTCACCACACACTTTAACAATGCGTCCGTTGGTAATTTCAAGTAATCAAAAAATTGAAATTGAGGTACACTCCGCATACGAGAATGTACAAGTTAATTGTGACGGACAGCGTGTTTATTATTATGAATCTCCCGCTACAATTGAAATTTATAAAAGTGATATCCCGGTTAAATTAGTTCACTCTAACAGAATAAGTTATTTTGAAATTCTCAGAAACAAACTTATGTGGGGATTAGATGTCAGAAAGAATAACTCTACAAAAAAAGATTAATGTTGCAGTCCTATTTTTCCTGTTGATAATACTCTCCTCTACTCAAACAGCCCAAGACGGTATCATTGTTTTTGACGAAACATCAAACCAACGTATGCCACTTGGTAAATTTGACCGCTCAGTTTTTCTTGATTCCAGTTTTGTAGATTGGTTCACCGATGAATATGATTTATACTCTGCCGATGAAAATGTTTTACAAGTGCTTAAAGAACAAATAGACGGTTTACATATAAAAATTATTATGGGTACTTGGTGCAGCGACAGCAGAAGGGAAGTACCCCGGTTTTACAAAATTTTAGATGCACTCCGGTTTGATGAACAAAATGTAGATTTAATTTGTGTAGATAGAGCCAAGGTAGGTTTAAGTGATGAAGTTGACGGGCTTAATATTAATTTTGTTCCGACATTTATTTTTTACACAAACGAAATAGAGGTAGGCAGAATTATTGAAACGCCCGACGTTACATTGGAAATAGATTTTGAAAGTATTTTAAAATAAAAAACCTTCACAAGGTATCATGTGAAGGTTTTGTAGTAATTCTACCCATTAATTATTTGAAGCAGTAAGTTCAGCAGTTTGCATCTCTTCAATTTTCTTAAATTTTTTCGGAGCTTTGGGTTTTCCATTTCCGTTATTTTTTCCTACTTCTATTTTAATTTCACTGTTCTTCGTTTTCTTTTTGTGTTCTTTAATTTCTCTATAAACGTATACCTCATTTTTATAGTTACGAAGTACAATTCGATCTTCATCTTGATGCAGCACATAATTTGGTATTAAAGGAATTTTACCACCGCCCCCGGGAGCATCAATAACAAAGTGAGGAATAGCAAGTCCGCTTGTATACCCGCGTAACTTGTTTATAATATCCAAGCCGGTTTGAATGGAAGTCCTGAAGTGACTTGTTCCTTTGGTCTCGTCAGCCATAAAAAGGTAATAAGGTTTAACGCGTATCTTAAGAAGTTTTTGGAACAGCTCCATTAGAACTTCGGCATTATCATTAACACCTTTCATCAATACAGCTTGGTTTTGAACCGGGCAGCCGGCGTTTGCGAGCATTGTACAAGCCTGTGTGCTTTCTTCGGTAATTTCCCAAGGATGATTAAAATGAGTATTTACATATATCGGGTGATACTTCTTTATCATCTCGCATAATTTTGGTGTTATTCTTTGCGGAAGAACACAAGGCATTTTTGTTCCGATTCTGATAATCTCAACATGAGGAATTGATCTGAGACGCTGTAAGATTTTTTCCAGCATAGTATCGGTTAACATCAACGGATCACCGCCGGAAAGAATTACGTCGCGTATCTCGGTGTGCTGCTCTATATAATTAAAAGCTGATTCCAATTCTTTCATAGAAATTTTACCGGAGTCACCAACTTTTCTTTTTCGTGTACAAAATCTGCAATACATTCCGCATTGACTTGTAACAAGAAAAAGACATCTATCCGGGTATCTATGAGTAATATTGGGAACCGGGCTCATCGCGTCCTCATTTAGAGGGTCTTCGAAGCCGTCCATATCATCAAGTTCAATTCCGTCGGGAACACATTGTAACCAGATCGGATCACCGGGATAACGGATTAGACTAAGGTAATATGGATTAATTCTAGCTTGAAAAAATTCATCGAGATCTTCAGCAACTTTTTTATCAATATTAAATTTCTCGACGAGTTGATCAACGGAATGCACGCTGTCGCGTATCATTTGTTGCCATAGTTCCATTGATTTTTCCTTTATTTTGTTAAGTATTTACCAAAAATGATTAGGTTATCGTTAACCTTATAAAAATTTTTTATTTCAGCTAGAACTTCGTAATCGTTGTTAAGATAAAATTTTCTTGTTGCTTCGTAACTTGGTTGTGATGATGTTTCAGCTAATACCAAGTAACCATTTTTTTCTTTAATAAATTCTTCTGCATGGTTTAATAATTTTTTGCCGATACCTTTGCCTTGAAAACTTGTATCAGTAACAATCCAATATAAATCAAAAGTACCCTCTGTCATGTATCTTTTGCCAACGCAATGATAACCAATTGCTTTGTTGTCAAACTCGTAAATAAAAATGCTGTAACTATACTCATCTTTTTCTTTATTCTCAAGAGTTTCATCAATTAATTCTATTGCTGTAACTTTTTCATCAGGCTTAAAAATATCTATGCCGTTGATTATTTCTATCAAATCTGCTCTGTCTCTTTGTTCAAGTCTTCTAATCATCTAACTTGCTCTATTTAAGGCAAAGTGAATGAGCTTATTTATAAGTTCATTATAATCAATACCTGCAGCCGAAGCTGAACGAACAAAACCTGAGTCCGG
>DSBF01000532.1 GCA_011049495.1 Ignavibacteria bacterium | reverse complement strand
TTGAAGGTGTCGCACCGGATGGAAGTCTAATAAAAAAATATCACCGCCCGCCTCCTTATACCGGTGCATACCTCGGAGGAAGATATAGATTACGCGCTTATTACGAAGGACGATTTAACGATAAAGCTGCAATTTATTATGGGATGGAATACAGACAAATTATTCCATGGAATCCTTTCAACGAATGGTCATTAACAAGAAAGTTGAATATTCATTGGCTGCAAATCGCTTTCTTTGCAGAACTAGGAAGAGTTGCGCCGGAATGGGATCTCGAAACACTTCATACAGATATGAAATGGAGCGCCGGAGGTGGAATAAGAATCTTTATGAATAACTTAATTCTTAGAGTTGACTCCGCCTTCGGAGATGAAGGAATGTTTCTGCAGATGTATGTGGATCATGCGTTTTAACTATACGTTTAATAACTCAATATTATTGAATCATCATAAAAAGGAGAAAGTATGTTAAAAAATCAGAAACAGTTCCCGAAGTTATAACAACCGAAATATACATAAGCATTAATTCCGGGGACTGTAGAATATCAATGTTCAAGTATTGAGAAGTCGAAATCGTAATCTTTGAAACCAACTTTAAAGAAAATACTATAAAGCACTGGTACAAAGAGCAGTATAATTACCGTCGCAAAGAACAAACCGAAAATAATTGCAAGAGCCAAAGGTTCCCACAGTAATCCTCCGCTAAATAAAAGAGGCAGCATACCCAACGAAGTTGTTAATGTGGTCATAATAACGGGTCTAAATTTGTGGTTGGCTGCAAGCATTACGGCGTCCTGTTCCGATATAGATGAGTTTTCTTGTTTCTCAACATCAACTCTGTCTATTAATATAATTGCATTGTTTATAAGAATACCGGCAAGCGCAATAACGCCGAGTATTCCGAAAAAGCTTACAAACGAACCCCCGATATACCAGCCGATTACCACCCCAATTATACCGAGTGGAATAGTTAGATAAACAATCATTGATTTTCTTATAGAGTTGAATTGTAAAACAAGCAGCAGGAGAATTAACGAAAAAGATAACGGCAGCCATTTGAAAATTGCACCGAGATTTTCATTTGTATCTTCATCTTCACCGCCGAACGCGTAGTCGTAACCTACTTTCCAATCCGACTTTTGTTCTTTAAGCCAAGGATTAATAGAATCAAAAATATCTGTGGCATTATAACCGGGCTGCAGATAAGCTCCAACCGTCATTGTTCTCTTTAAATCTTTTCGAATAATTTTCGCAAATTGCCAGTCAATATCTATATCAGCAACTTGAGCCAGCGGAACATTTCGTTTAGTAAGCGAGGAATAAATATTAAACCCGGCAAGCGTTTCAAAATTATGTAATTCGTTATCAACATCTTTTAAGATAATTGGAATACTTTTATCTTCAGCTCTAAAGTCATCAACTTTAAACCCGGAAAGCCCAACATTGAGAGCGTTTGCAATATCAAAATTAGTTAACCCGGCGCGTTGGGCTTTGTTTTCATCTATATTAACAACTATCTTTTTAATTTTTGGACCGTAATCATCGTTTATATTTTTAGCGCCCGGAGTTTTAATTAATCTTTCTTTCACACTTTTAGCAATATTAGCAAGCTCATCAGGATTTTCGCCGGAGATTCGAATTTCTACAGGGGTTCCGGATGCGCCTGCGCCTGTCAGTCTGTTTACTCTAATATCGGCATCGGGAAAATTATTCGAGCAGTATTTATCTAATTTCTCGATAACATAATCATTATCTAAATCGCCGGTTGTATTAAGAAGCATATGAGTATAATTTGAATTCGCCTCATCCTTAAAGTAGCCTAAGTCATATGGTTCCGGTCCTTCCCCGATAAAAGAAGAAAAATCTAAAACACCGCGTCCTTCCCCTTCTTCAACAAGTAAGGAATCCAATATATATTGTTCAATTTTATTCACTGTTTTTTCCGTGATTTCAATTTGAGTACCCGATGGGAGTTTAACATCAACGGTCACTAAATTACGGTCGCTGTCAGGCACTAATTTGAAGGGAAGAAAAGGTATGGACAACAACGATAAAACGAATATGCTGACTATAATAATTATAAAAAGCGGTTTTTTTCTGAGTACGCGGAGTAAAACTTTATTATACAATATATTAAGAGACTTCATATATCTATCGACAAAACCGGGGTTACCGGTTCCATTTTTCTTTTTTACATTTATCATCACCATAGCAAGAAGCGGTATGAAGGTAAAAGTTAAAAACCACGAGCTTAACAATGAAATTGTAACAACAGCAAAGAGAGGAGCTGCCATTTCTCCCATCGGAGTTTCTGCCAATGCGAATGATAAAAATGCGGCTGAAGTAGTAAGCGTTGATATCAGAAGAGGTATTAACAAAATTTTTGATGAAGAGACGCTTGCATCGAATATGCTTTCTCCTCCTTCAACTCTTACCAGAATAGATTCAGCCATAACAATTCCGTTATCGACTAACAATCCGAGTGAAATGATAAGAGCGGCAAGAGAAACCTTGTTCAACCCGAGATCAAATACCGTCATAAAGAAAAAAGAAAAAAGAATAACCATCGGGAGAAGCCCGGCAACAAGCGAGCCTGTTCTAAATCCTAAGAAGAACAGCATAACGGCAAGCACAATAACAACGCTTTGTATGAGGCTTATTAAAAAATTATTTACTTGTTTATTAACTATATGATCTTGCGAAGCGGCTCTTACAACTTCAACTCCGAGCGGAAGAGTTTTGTTTATCTCCGGCAGCGCTCTGTCAACATCATCTCCAAGCCGAACAATGTTTGCTCCTTCTTTGAGCGATATAAACAGAGAAATTGCCTCTTTGCCGTCAATATTTACAATCTTTTCTTTTGGTGAAATATAACCCTGATAAATTTTGGTAATATCTTTTAAAAGAACGGTAGCCCCTGTTTTGGTTGGAATTATGGTATTCCGTAAATCGTCGAGGGTTGAGTAGCTGCCGGTGGGCTCTAATATGATTTGTTTGCTGCCGAGTTTAACTTCGCCGGCAGGAAAAAGAATGTTTGTATTCGAAATAATATTTTTTAGAATGCCGGGGTTTAAGCCGTATCGCGCCAATTGCTGGTCATCGAATTCAATGAAGATTCTTTCATCCTGCACACCGCCGTATTTTACTTTAGCGGCATC
>DSBF01000485.1 GCA_011049495.1 Ignavibacteria bacterium | reverse complement strand
CTAAACAATATTGAACCTTTCGGGTGGCTCAAAACTACCCTGGAAACTATACCAGATTACCCCGCTGACCAACTGCACAATTTGATACCCGGCCTAAAATAAAAGAAATCTTTACCCGGCAAAGATGTAGTTCCCCGGGCGGATACTTTTATAACGCTAAATATTTTGTATTTAAATGAAAAATCTAAGTACGCATCCGGGCCGAAAAATTTGCACTTGTTTGTCAGCAACAAGGTTAAAATAGAGAAGTTCATTAATGAAAATATATAACCAAATTGACGAAGTATAATTTTTGAAACAGAATAAAGATTTCCATAAAAGTTAAGAATGGAATTAACCTATACAATATTGTCTGGCAAATTAGATGTAAATAAGAAATCTTGCAAGATTCCTTTTGCCTTAGTATTCGAAAAGGATGGCATTTTTTACATTGAGACATTTCTAACTAAAAAAGATTTTATTTCCGATGAAATAATCAATTACTATTTTTTAATTGGTAAAACAAAGAAAGGCTACGAAATTGAAATAACCGGATTAGTCCTAAAAAACTATGATTATCAGAGCAAAAGGCTTGAACTTGAATGTGAAGGTTATATAAAACTAACGAACAACAAAATTGAACACCAAGAAAATCACGAAGACAAGATTTATGGACAACGCCTATGGTTTTTGGAAGTAGAAGGATTAAAAATGAAGTTTGCCAATTATTCTGAAACCATAAAATATGTTGCAAGTGAAAAGAATGAAAAAATTGATTTCGACCATACTTCCTGTTCCATAGGATTAGATTTACATTCAGAAAATCCTGGAAATCATATCCACATGATTTTTTACAAGAAATCAGATAATGAAAATTTTATTATTGATTTTACAAAACAAAAAGGCTACAGTTATTTGTCATTCGAATACTACAATAAAATAAAAGAAGAAATAATTCATATTCTATCTTTTATTAATGGAGGTAAAATCTCAATAAAAAGAGAATTGACAGGAAACTCATACAGATTAAATGCAAGCAGTTCGCAAATTGAGTTTATATACTCTAAACCCAAAATTATAAATACTTCAAATTCAGATTTTATCCCCATCAATAAACACCATTCTTATTCTCACGAAATATTTAGAGATGTTTTTTTATTATGTTTTAAAAATTATTTGGAACATAATAGAAAATTAGAACTTAACTCTCTTGTCGTTTCGCTTAATAATTCACTTCACGCAAATTCACTAGAAGATAGGTTCTTCATTTTAATTACTGCATTTGAAAAAATCGCAAACCTATATTTTAGAGCAAATAATAAAAAGGAAAATCCAGTTTTAGATTCAAATGTTTTTGACACATTACTTAAACCTGAATTATTAAAAGTAATTGAAAAAAACAAAAATCATATAAAGCCCAATCAAGCATATTATAACTTAAAGTCAAGATTGGGCGGATTAAATAATGGCAAATATGAAACGACACGTGTCCTACTCGATTTTTTGGACTTTGCACAAATACCAATCAATGAAACCGTTTCAAATATTGTTGAATTAAGAAATAAAACTGTTCATGAGGGATATATTGGGAAAACCTACGAAGAAAAGTTAAACAACTATTTAATTATGGATAACATTCTTAGAGATTGCTTATTAAATATTATTGGCTACTCAAGCTATCGAAAACGGTTTGTGAAGTATTTTGATAAAAGTGAAATATCTCATAAAGAACCGAATTAAATTACAGCAACTTAAAGAAACAACAAAAAACGTGACATGATGAAAAAATATAAAAGCCCAGAGTTAATCAAGCAGATGGCCTGTTAGCCGTTAAGCCCACCGGAGCACCTCCCGGCACAGATACCGGGGCATTCATGAAATCCCGGGTGACGCTTATCCAGCCGGTAATATCAGAGGCTGCCCTTTTGAGACAGCCTCTGACAATTTATCCGGGACTTTTAGTTGCTAATTCATAGTCAGTACTTCGTACCAATGCCCATAACTGCCTGCGTCAACAATCATACGTCCTAAAAGAAAGTACGAATTGCCCTCGCGGTAAGGTTCCGAATAGTAATAAGACCCTTCCGAATCAGGCATCGCTAAAGATACCATACCGTAATCCGGATCTTCATACCCGGTTTCCTGGGTTGAATACCTGATATTGTTTTCGCTATCCACTGAAAATGTAATGTTGTACCCTTCAGCATAACAATTTAGTATTCGGAATACATCCGCTTCTTCGGCTTTTTCAACTTCCACATCCCAATCGGTTTCAAAAAATTCTGAGCTGAAAACTCCGGTACCAAATGGCTTGAATGTTAATGAAAAAGATGCCCTGTAGGTAGTTTCATTGTATAATTCTGAAGCATTATCTCCCACAAGTTTCAAGCTAAACTTATAGGTTTTGGTTATATCAATTAACGATGGATTAATTACAGGTACAATTTTCACATAGGCTGTTCCTTTGCCATCTTCAAAAGTTACCGTATTGCTTTCCAAATCAAAAACACCTTCGATGTTTGCGTTCATTTCCAGTGAAACGGTCGTAGTGGCAGGTCCACTTAAATTTGAACGAACCAGTTGAACATGCACTGAATAATTGTTTTCGGCAGACAAAACATTTCCGGAAACCACCGGAGAACTAAATGCCATATAAGGCGCTTCCGGTTCATACAATGTACCCATGTTTTCCTGGTCGCACGAAAAAAGGGCCATTGTGAAAAGGATCAAAATTAAATATGTATGTTTCATGATGTTTAATTTTAAGATTAATTGCTGGCGAACGGATTCTGGTCAGCCGTTTCGTCCATGTTTTTATTTCCGTCGAATTCCGATTGCGGAATAGCCATCACAAAATCGGGATATTCCGGACCCAGCGTGTTCCGAGTAACCAGTTTGTCGGGATGGTTACTGCCTTCAAAATCACGTGTAAATCCGGGTTTCAGCCTTTTGATATCCATAATGAGGCCAACCTTTCCCCACAGTTCAATTCGGCGCTGTAAAATAATTTCATCGAGCAGGGTAATCGGTCCGCCAGCAGGTGTTGTGGGTCCGTTGGTATCGGTTGTTGTTAATGTGTTGGCGTTGGTACGCAACGAAATGTTGTAATCCGGATTGCGTTCGGACATCAAATCTTTCAGCATAGTTCTTGCCTCGCCATATTTTCCCTGCATGCACATGGCTTCT
>DSBF01000234.1 GCA_011049495.1 Ignavibacteria bacterium | reverse complement strand
TTCAATGTGATGACGAGGCATAGCGGCAATCGGTGAACCGTTTTTAAACAATGCAACAAATGGAGACGAAGGTGGAATATTTGTTAAATATTTTTCACGGAGATAATCAGTTGCATCTCTATCCTGACCGGCAAATACAGTAACTAATCTATCAGGTATTTTATTGTGCATAACCGAATGAGTAACACCTGGTCTTGCACTTCCTGCTGCACAACCGCAAACAGAATTTATCATAATCCAGGTGAGCTTATCATCATTAAGTGATAAAACTTCCTCAACTTTTCCGGGTGTAGTTAATTCTTGAAACCCTACATAAATAAGTTCATCCCGCATCGGCTGAACAGCTTCGGGGTCATAAATTGGTGGTTTTACATTTATATTGTGCATCGATTATTCCTTTAGTTTATTATAAGAAACCAAGTTCAAGTTTTGCTTCTTCAGACATCATGTCTTTATCCCACGGTGGATTCCATACCAAATCAACGTAAACATCATTAACATCTTTTAAAGCTTTCACTCTATCTTTGACTTCACCGGGAAGACTACCTGCTACCGGGCATCCCGGAGATGTTAACGTCATTTTTATATATACATTTGCTTCTTCATCTATTTTTATTTCGTAGATTAATCCGAGTTCATATATATCAACAGGAATTTCCGGGTCGAAGACTGTTTTTAATTGATGAATTATATCTTGTTCTAATTTTCCGATATCCATTTTGTTGACTTATTGTTTAAACATTTTGATTACTTTCTTTAATCCTTCAGCTAACTTGTCAATTTCTTCTTTTGTATTATAAAATGAGAAAGAAGCTCTTGCTGTTGCCGGAACTTTAAATCTTCTCATTACCGGTTGAGTGCAATGATGCCCTGTTCTTATTGCAATACCGTGAGTATCAACTATTGTCCCGATATCATAAGGATGAATACCTTCAATTACAAAAGAAATAACCGAAGCTTTATTTTTTGCGGTACCGATTATTTTCAATCCTTCAATAGCAGAAAGCTTTTCAGTTCCGTATATAAGAAGTTCGTTTTCATATTCGGTAAGATCATTAAAATCAAACTCATTCAGATAATCAATTGCGGCACCGAGACCAATTCCCCCGGCGATATTCGGTGTACCGGCTTCAAATTTATTTGGAATATCTTCAAAAGTTGTTTTCTCAAAAGTTACTTCTCTTATCATATCACCGCCGCCTTGATACGGCGGCATCATATTTAAGAATTCAGTTTTACCGTATAATACTCCAATTCCTGTTGGTCCGTAAATTTTATGTCCGGAGAAAACAAAAAAGTCACAATCTAAATCCTGAACATCCACCTTAAGATGAGGTGCAGCTTGTGCGCCATCGATTAACACTGGGATATTATGCGAATGTGCTTTTTTAACGACTTCTTTAATCGGATTAATTGTTCCTAATGAATTTGAGATATACACAACGGAAATCATTTTTGTTTTTTCGGTAATTAGGCTATCAAGCTTATCAAGTTCTAATTCACCATTATCATTAATTGGGATTACTTTTATTTTCATCTGTTTATTATTACAGATTAGCTGCCAGGGGACAATATTTGCATGATGTTCCATTTCAGTCAGAATAATTTCGTCACCATCTTTAAAATGACCCGCACGACATAATGAGGTAGCTACCAAATTAATTGCTTCTGTTGCACCTTTAACAAAAATAATCTCCGATGCACTAAGTGCATTTACAAATTCTTTAACTTTAAGTCGTGCAGTTTCAAAAGCTTCCGTTGCAACTTCACTTAAAAAATAAACACCCCTATGAATATTAGCATTATCACTTTCGTAATAGTTCCGCAGATTATCAATTACTGCTTTGGGTTTTTGTGTTGTTGCTGCATTGTCTAAATAAACCAGAGGTCGCCCGTTAACCAATCTATTTAAAATCGGGAAGTCATTACGAACATTATAAACATCAAAAGCTCTTTTATTACTCTTTGATTTTGTAACGACGGACTCTATATCACCTTTCATAGACAATTATATTTCTACCCTGTTTAATTTTTCAAATAATTTATGATTGAGCTGATCTCTCATCGGTTCTATATTTACTGCTTCAATTACATCTGCAGCAAAAGCATGAATCAACATAGATTGAGCAATTTTATCTTCGACTCCGCGTGAACGAATATAGAAATATGCTTCTTGATCTAACTTGCCGATAGTTGCACCGTGTGAACATTTCACATCATTGGCAAAAATTTCAAGCTGAGGTTTAGTATTGATGTTTGCTTTATCGGAAAGCAAAATTGTTTTGTTGGATTGGTATGCATTCGTTTTTTGTGCATCGGGTCTAACCATAATTTGACCGTTGAATACACCGCGGGATTCATCATCAAGAATTCCTTTATAAACTTCGTTACTCATACAATTCGGTTTTGCGTGGTCAACAAATGTATGATGATCAATATGCTGCTTTCTTGTTCCGAGGTATATTCCGTAAAAGTGACATTCTATATTCTCGTTATCAAGAACCGAGCTTACATCTGTGCGTGAGAGTGAAGCTCCGAAAGCAAAAGAATAATGATTAAATATATTTCCCTTATCCTGATAAACATACGTATGATCTATATGAAATGAATTCTCTTGTTCATCCTGTAATTTTATGTAATCAATGTTCGAATTCGTCCCGGCATGAATTTCAGTCAAGGTATTCGTAAAATATGAATTCGAACCCGTTCCGACATAATTAACAATAAATTTGGCAGAACTTCCATCTTCAGCAATTATCAAACTGCGTGGAATTGAAAGAACTTTATCTTCATCGCTACCACTAATAAAAAATACTTGAATCGGTCTTTCGAGCATTTGACCTTTCGGCAGATAAACGAAAAGTCCATCTGTTGAATATGTTAAGTTCATCGCTACAAATGCATTATCAACTTTTGTATACTTACCGATATACTCCCGAACCAACTCCTGATTATTTTTAATTGCATTCTCAATTGAACTTATTACAACCCCTTTTGGTAATTCACCAATTATTGAATGATCGGGACTGAATTTACCATTGATAAATACAATTCGGTCATAATCAAAGTCCGTAAAAGAATTATTATAGATAAACTTTTCATCTATAACAGTTTTATTTAAGTACTGCGGAAGCTGAAAATTATCTTTAAGTAACGGGGCAACGT
>DSBF01000058.1 GCA_011049495.1 Ignavibacteria bacterium | reverse complement strand
TCCTTTCTTCTATCAATTATTCTTGATAATTTATTTTTTATCCTTTAACACTTCCAGCTGTTAACCCTTCAATAAAGTATCTCTGGAAAAGAAGGAAAATTATTAAAGGTACTATAGCAGCTATTATAGAGCCTGCTGCTATTATATTCCATTGTGTTATCCATTCTCCTTGCATGGCGGTTAAACCAAGTGTAACTGGTTTGTACTTATCACTTTGGATTAATATTAACGACCAAAGGTAATCATTCCATATCCAGGTGAATTCCAAAATTCCAAGTGCTGCCAGGGCAGGTAGTATTAGTGGTAAAACAATCTTTCGGTATATTGTGAAATCTCCTGCTCCATCTACCGTTGCGGCATCAAATATACTCTGTGGTATGGTTTTCATAAAGTTTCTAAGGAAAAATGTGCAAAAACCAGTTTGAAAAGCTATATGAAACAATATTAAACCTATAAAACTATTATATATTCCCATTTTTATAGATAAACGATACACCGGGATTAATAACATTTGAAATGGTATTAACATCCCTCCAATGAAGATCATTAGTATAGGTTTTGAAAGCTTAAACTCATACCAAGACAAGGCAAAAGCACTCAAGCTTGATATAAACAGGGCACCCAAAACAGCAGGTATAGTTATGATAAAAGTATTTAGAAAGTATTGTCTCATGTTTCCATCTTCCCAAGCAATAGTAAAGTTTTTAAAATGCCATATCTTGGAGGGAAATAACCAATTATGCGTACTCATAAGGGTATCCATTGTCTTGAAAGAAGTAAAAAATGCAGCAATAAACGGAATCAACCAAATAATAATTAATAAAGTAGCGAACGAGTAAACTACTACCTTTTTCATAAACTTACCTCTGTTTTCATAACATGCCTCATATAAATTATAATAAAACTTAATGTTATCAAAAACTGTATCACAGCTATAGAAGATCCATAACCCATACGATAATTATGAAATGCCTGGATATACATGTAATTTGCCATAACACTCGAAGAGTAAAAAGGACCCCCCCGGGTCATCACATAAATTATATCAAATGCCCTTAAGGAATCTATTACGTTAACCGTAATGGCTATAACTGTGGCAGACCTCAACATTGGAAGAATTACATAGATAAATCTTTGCCACGAATTAGCTCCATCTACATAAGATGCATCAACAAGAGTTTTGGGAACTTGCTTTAGACCCGCCAGGAAAATGACCATGGCATACGGTATTTGTCTCCATAAGGCAGCCATTATAAGTGAGTATGTCACAATTTTCGGATCGCTTAGCCATCCAATCCCTTGAATTCCCAAAAAATTAAGAAATGTATTCAATATACCATCCCTTGGCTCGAATATCCAAGACCATATTTGCCCTATAACCACAAAAGAAAGTGTCATTGGAAGAAACATAAATGTTTTGTATATTTTTGATCCTGCGAACCCCTGATCTAAAAACATTGCTACAGCTAAACCCGGTGGAACAGCCACTATTGCAAAACCGAGTAACCATTTTATATTATTCCAAAAAGAAAGTAATAAATATGGATCTTTAAATAATTCCCTAAAATTTTTCATGCCAACAAAATTTATTAACGGAGATACGCCATCCCAATTTGTAAAACTGAGAAACATTGTTTGAAATATAGGAATAATAACCCATATACTATACATAAGCAATGGGATAATTAAGAATGAATAGGGGACCCACCATTTACTCTTCAATGTTTTTCTCCTTACCTCATCAATAATAGCTTAAAGAATCTTTTTCAAATTATGGGAGGCAATATCCCTGCTTGATATTGCCTCCCAACAATTACGTTTTATTTTTGGTAAATTCTTTTTCTTTGATTTTCCAGGTTCTGGAGTATAGAATTTAATTTCTCTGGTTGATCCATGAATTCGACGAACCCATTCATTCCGGCAGTTGCCATTTCTGGGTTTGAATCTCTGTCGTAGAATTGCATGACTCCATCTGATTCAAGAATCATATTTAACCCATCCTGTGCATGTGGATCTGGAGCAAGAACAAATTTATTTGCGGCCAACCTGCCAAGCTCTTTTGCATTGTACTCCTGAGCACTTTTTGAAGCCAAGAACTCAAGAAAAACCTTTGCAGCATTCTTATTAGCAGCTTTAGCCGGGATCATGAATCCATCAATAGGAGTATCTTCATAAAGTCCTATTTCACCATTAATCACAGGGAATCTAAAGAAATCAAGGTCATCTTTTACATCTTCTGGTGCTACATCTTTAATGAATTGTCCCATAAGGTACATTCCTGCTTCACCGGTGAAGAGATAATTCGCTGCTTCTTGCCAGGAATAAGAGGTATGGTTATCAATAAAATATCCTGCATCTATAAGCTCTCGCCAATATTTAAAAACCCCTTCTATCCCGGGATCAGTGTATGGAATTTCCCCATTAGTTAGTTTGAGATGATATTCAAGTCCATTCACTCTCATATTAAGATAATCAAACCAGCCAGCAGCAGTCCACAAATATTTTGTACCAATTGTTATAGGGATATAATCATTTTCTTTAAGTTTAGCGCAAACATCCTTGAATTGTTTCCAGGTTACCGGTGTAGTAAGTCCAAGATCTTCAAAGATAGATTTTCTGTAATAAACACCCCACCAGTACCAGGAGACGGGAACAAAGTACAGCTGTTGGTCGAATGCACAAGCACTCTTAAAGGCATTGGGAAAATAAGCTTCAAATCCCTCTTTGAATATATCATCGATTGGTTCTAATAGTTCCTTGCTTGCGAAATATCTCATTCTTTCTCCACTAAACCATGTCACAACATCTGGAGCATTGGAAGAATTCAACCATGTTCTTAACAATGTCTTGAAATCCTCATGCGCAAATGTATTAACAGTCACTTCATATTCAGGATGTATCGCTCTGAACTGAACTACTAATTCAGCAAATACCTTCTTGGGAGCAGGGTCTGACTGATAGGAATTGATGATCAGTTTTTCTGATCCTAAAGCAGAAATCGCAAAAACAGCTAAAAGACCTACAATAAGAGTTACAATTAAAAATGATTTTCTCAACACAAACACCTCCTAATAATAATTTAACTACACATCTTCACGGACAAAGTTCAAAAAACAATAAAATTTTATTCCAATTTCAGCCTTTTACATCACCTCCACTTTACTGTAT
>DSBF01000501.1 GCA_011049495.1 Ignavibacteria bacterium | reverse complement strand
TAAATCCGTTGGTTAATGAAATGCAATAACCGTTTCTCATTAACCAATAGCTTCAGCTATTGGTTTCTAGAAAACAAAGATAAACACCCGTAACGGTTTCAATCGCAAATTATATATAAGCTATTTGACTAATTCAATTAATTCCGTTATTTAACTATATTAAGCAATCAAAACAGAGACTCTTAACCGGAGATAGAATAATGCAGATATTAATTGAGAATTATGACCAAAGAAAAATATGTTTTGAAAGACCGCCTGTTTATGAATTCCATATCGCAAAAGAAATTCGAAAAAAATATGAGATTGAAGATTTACTTTTTTCAATTAACGGGAATGTAATCTTAGCAAATTACTCTGATGTTAGAAAAGTCGTACAAAAAATTAACTCTCAAAGAAAAGACAAAGATAAAATTTCTCCCGGTTACTTAAATGCAATGGGTCTGCTTGATGAGATTTATCACTATATCTTAAGAGAGTATGAACTAACCGTAAACTCAGGTGTATTTAAGAAAGCTTTAACCGATCTCACCAAAAATCTCGGCGAAGAAAACATTAATAAAATTCTAACTGAATTCATTTCGTTATTTCCACCAAATGATGTGTTTAAAGGAAAGTTAAGTGTTTATGACTACTTAAATAATTTTACAGAAGATAGACCCAACACAGAAATTACTTTAGAAGAAATGTTCTTATTGTACTTTTCTGATTACAATCCCGCCAACAAAAAATTAAAAGAACTATTTGATACAAATTATTTTGCAAACAAAGATTTATTCGACAAAACCATTTTTCAACTTGATGAATTCTTCAAAAATGAAAAACCATTCGGACCCGATAATCAAGATATTTTCACTTTATTGAAAACTCCGATTGATTTAAGTCCGGGAAATTTAGAAGGGCAACTCGATTTTGTAATCAAGAAATGGGAAATAATTTTAAAAGATAAGTTCACCAACAAAGTATTATCAAGCAAAGATTTAATGAAGGAAGATATCCGTTTTGAAAGTTTCGGCGGCGGTGGAGGAGCCCCAACTGTTGTGCCTAAATATAAAGGCGGAATGAAAGATGCAGATTTTCTTATGCTCGGGAAATCTATGTATCAATACGCAAAAGATATTGATGATTTTTATGAAGAACCGGAAAACTTTACAAAAGATATTCATTGGATGCCGAATGTAGTTTTGATAGCAAAGAATGCTTTTGTCTGGCTCGATCAATTATCGAAAAAATATCAACAAGAAATAAAAAGGTTAAATCAAGTTCCGGATGAAGAACTTGACCAACTTGCAAGATGGAATTTTAATTCACTTTGGCTAATTGGAATTTGGGAAAGAAGTCCGGCATCAAAAAAGATTAAACATATAATGGGTAACATTGATGCGGTTGCTTCAGCTTATTCTCTTTATGATTATCATATTGCTTATGATCTTGGCGGTGATGAAGCATATAATAATTTAAATGAAAGAGCTAAAGCAAGAGGTATTAGACTCGCAAGCGATATGGTGCCGAATCATACCGGAATTGTAAGCGATTGGGTTAAGCATCATCCCGAATATTTTGTACAAGTAGATTTTCCACCGTTCCCAAATTATACTTTTAATGGTCCAAACCTTTCCGAAGATCCCGGTTATCAAGTAAGAATAGAAGACGGATATTACGAAAGACGCGATGCAGCTGTTGTCTTTCAAAGAATTGAAAACAAAACCGGTGAAGTAAAATATATTTATCACGGTAACGATGGCACAAGCATGCCCTGGAACGATACCGCACAATTAAATATGTTAAATAAAGAAGTTCGCGAAGCAGTAATACAAAAAATATTTGATGTTGCACGAAAGTTTTCAATTATTCGTTTTGATGCGGCAATGACGTTGACAAAAAAACATTACCAAAGATTATGGTTCCCTCAGCCCGGTACAGGCGGTGATATTCCTTCACGGGTTGATTATTCGATGACACGAGCTGACTTTGATAAACTTTTTCCACAAGAATTTTGGCGGGAGGTTGTTGATCGTTTCAACAAAGAAATGCCGGAAACTTTGCTGCTTGCAGAAGCTTTTTGGTTGATGGAAGGTTATTTCGTTCGTTCATTGGGAATGCACCGTGTTTATAATTCTGCTTTTATGCATATGATGATGAAAGAAGAAAATGATAAGTACCGCGACTTAATTACAAACACTCTTGAATTTGAACCGGAAATACTAAAACGATATGTAAATTTTATGAGCAATCCCGACGAAGAAACCGCAATAAAACAGTTCGGTACCGATGATAAATATTTCGGTGTTTTAACGATGATGGTTACACTTCCCGGGCTACCGATGTTCGGGCATGGACAGGTTGAAGGATTTACTGAAAAATACGGTATGGAATACAAACGGGCTTATTACAACGAAACTCCTAATCAATGGTTGATTGATAGACACCAAAGAGAAATATTTCCTCTTATGCGTAAGAGATATATATTCAGTGAAGTAGAAAATTTTTGGATATTTGACTTAAATAAAGATCACGGTGGAGTAAACGAAAATGTTTATGCATTTTTTAATTCATTCGAAAATGAAAAAGCACTTGTTTTGTTCAATAATAAATTTGAAAATGCTTCAGGAACAATTTATGAATCCGCGCCAAAACTTACTGCCCGTAACGGTAGTAAAGAACTTCAAACAGTAAAAATATATCAGGCATTAGAAATAAAACCGGAAGCTAATTACTATTATGTATTTAAGGATGTTGTTCACAATTTGGAATATATAAGACCCGGACAGGATATTGTTTATAATGGATGGCGAGTTGAGCTCGGTGCATTCAAATATAATGTTTTCATGAATTTCCACGAGGTCTACGATGAAACCGGTGAATACAGAAAATTACATCAGCTTATCGGCAATTCCGGAGTTCCAAACGTTAAAAGAAGATTATACGAACTTCGGTATGAACCGATTCATAATGCTTTGAAAAATATTTTTGAAACCGAACATGTTAAAGAATTTATAGATACTAACATTTTACTTAAAGAAGAAAATGAAGATAAAATCACTATTGTTAATGATTTCGGCAAATTGATTGAAGAGATTAAAAATTATCTTCAACTTGATTTTAGTAAAGAAGAGATAATTAAAAAGTTTGAAACTAATTTGGAAAATGTAGGGAAGATAAATATCCTGTTAGAC
>DSBF01000233.1 GCA_011049495.1 Ignavibacteria bacterium | reverse complement strand
GCAAAGATGTTATTACCTTAAAAGTTACTGTTTTCAGACCTTTCAGGTAACTTAATTTTAGCCTATTAATGCAACATTGAAGGTTAAAAACAAGCAACCTTCAATGTTTGTGCGTAAGGTGACCTTTTAAATCAAAAATTTTGGATAAAAGATAATGTTTTTATTTATTTGTTGCCTCAATTAAGAAAATAACAACATTATTTTAGCATTAATTGTATTTTAGCAAGTTGAATTTAATTTTTTTGTAAAATGCCTGAACAACCGACTGAAAAAAATATTGTTGTTAATAGAAAAGCTCGTCATGAGTTTACTATTCTTCAAACATTTGAAGCCGGGATTGTTTTGCAGGGAACGGAAGTAAAATCTCTTAGGCAAGGGAAAATAAATTTAGCAGATTCTTATGCACAGGTTGTTAATGGCGAAGTTTGGCTTGTCAATTCTCATATAAATGTTTATGATCATGGTAATATTAACAATCATGATCCGTTGAGGAAAAGAAAACTTTTAGTAAATAAAAGTGAGATAAGAAGATTAGTTAAAGCAACTCAAGAAAAAGGTAATACTTTAGTCCCCCTTCGTTTTTACTTTAAAGGAGGAATTGTAAAAGTAGAAATAGCAATAGCTAAAGGAAAGAAAGTTTACGATAAACGCGAAGATATCGCCAAGAAAGATGCAGCAAGAGAACTTGAACGAAAAGTAAAATATTAACGGAGTAAAATATTGAGTACTAATAACTTTCCACCTATTGAAAAACAATTAGAGATAATTAAACGAGGCACTTCTGAAATCATTCCAGAAAATGAGCTGATCGAAAAACTTAAGAAAGCCGAAAAAGAAAACAAACCGTTGAATATCAAATTAGGATGTGATCCCACACGTCCGGATTTACATCTCGGTCATTCGGTCGTCTTGAGAAAACTCGCCCAATTTCAGCAATTGGGGCATCAAGCAATTCTAATTATTGGTGATTTTACCGGAATGATTGGTGACCCTTCGGGAAGAAATGCAACCCGCCCTCCTCTCACCTTTGAAGAAGCGCGTGAAAACGCAAAATCATATTGGGAGCAAGCTTCGAAAATCCTTGACCCAAAGAAAACAAAAATTGTTTACAATTCGGATTGGCTCGGCAAAATGAAATTTGAAGATGTAATTAAACTATCGTCTCATTATACCGTCGCACGTATGCTCGAAAGAGATGATTTTACCAAAAGATATAAGACCGGGGTACCGATAAGCATGCATGAAATTTTGTACCCTCTTGCACAAGCCTATGATTCTGTTGCAATTGAGAGTGATGTTGAGTTAGGTGGCACAGATCAAAAATTTAATTTACTTGTCGGTAGAGATATTCAAAAAGAATATGGATTAGAACCGCAAGTAATTTTAACTATGCCGCTGTTAGTTGGAACGGACGGCGTGGAAAAAATGAGTAAGTCATACGACAATTATATTGGAATCGATGATTCTCCTCAAGAAATTTTCGGAAGAACTTTATCAATCCCGGATAATCTTATTTATACTTATTACGAACTTACAACAGATGTTTCGGTAGAAGAATTAGCCGAGATAAAAAAATCACTTGAAGATGATAGCGTAAATCCACGTAACATTAAAAGAAACTTGGCAAAGAGACTTGTAACCATGTATCATTCCGCAGAAGCAGCAGCAAAAGCGGAGGAAGAATTTGATAGAATATTTATAAAGAAAGATATTCCGGATGAAATTTCTGAAAAGGAATATGCTCTTTCATCAAAAATAAATATTGTAGATCTCATAGTTGATGTACAATTTGCTCCATCTAAAGGTGAAGCAAGAAGGTTAGTTCAACAAGGAGGTGTTTCGATCAATGGTAATAAAATTACCGATATCACCGAAGAAATTATTTTTGACGGTGAAAAAATATTAAAGGTAGGAAAAAGAAAATTCATTAAATTAATAGCCAATTAAAGAAGGAGGAGTAAATTGTACGTACCGAAAAGAATATTTTTTACCAAAGGTGTAGGGAAACACAAAGAATATCTTGCTTCATTTGAGTCTGCTTTAAGAGACGCTCAAATTGAAAAGTACAATTTAGTTACTGTCAGCAGTATTTTCCCTACCGGTTGTAAAAGAATACCGGTGGAAAGAGGATTGGAAGAATTACAGCCCGGACAAATTGTTCACTGTGTAATGGCGCGTAACGCTACAAACGAACCTAATAGACTTATTGCTTCATCAATTGGGGTTGCTAGACCAACTGATAAAACAATGTACGGTTATTTATCGGAACATCATCCCTATGGACAAACAGGACATGCAGCCGGTGATTATGCCGAAGACCTTGCAGCTTCTATGTTAGCCACAACATTAGGCATTGATTTTAATCCCGATGAAGCTTGGAATGAAAAAGAACAAGTATTTAAAATGTCACAGAAAATTGTGCAGACATTTAATATAACACAATCCGCTCGCGGTGATAAACATGGTTTGTGGACTACGGTACTTTCAGCAGCCATATTATTGCCGTAGGTAATACTAGTATTATTATTTTATTTATGTAACCGCAGACTTGAAGTCTGCGGCTACTTTTTCATTTCCTTTTGTTTTTCCCATAGTCCGTAAGAATGAATCATTACCGCTGCAGCCAATCCAACAATCATCGGTTCTATTTCCATTAGCAGATTTGTAAGCAATGAATTATCACGCAGAATCATCCAAACTAAGCCGCTTATTACCGCAAAAATCATTTCGTATTTTGCAATAGAATAGTTTACTTCATATTTACTGTAGTAACTTCCGATTATCAACAAAATAATAGCCGGAATTAATAAACTGCCTATCGTATACCACATTTCAATTACAGAAGGAATTATAAGCGCAATTATTATCCCAATAAAACCGGAAAGCAGTATTCCGATTTGTGTATATCGAACAGATGATATATTATATGGAAGAATCTTAGTAGCAAAATCTTTGCTTAATGTTGTAGCACTCAAAAATAAAAAGCTATTCAATGTGGAAAAGATAGTCGCAAAAAGTGCAGCATAGTATATTCCTTTCAGACCGGGAGAAAGTATTACTTCCGCAAGTAACGGATAAGCTAAAACCGGGTTATCAATATCATGCAGAACTGCACGCGAGTATAATCCCGTGGTAGTTGTGAGAAAATCAAAACCTATCCAAATAATAACAGAAATTAT
>DSBF01000390.1 GCA_011049495.1 Ignavibacteria bacterium | reverse complement strand
ATAATAGGTTTTAGGTCGTTAAGAGGAAATTTTATAAATCCTTTCATCAGCTTGCAAAAACTATCTTCTTAGCTTATCTTCGATTTTTATTTTCTTTAATTCCACAAAAAATGAGGAATCATGGCTACAGAAAAAATCAGACTTAAAGAATTTCCGTCAACATTTTGGGTAGCAAACACATTAGAAATATTTGAGCGAATGGCATGGTATGGTTTCTTTGCAGTTTCATCTCTCTATATTACCGGTGCAGTTGAAGACGGAGGTTTGGGTTTTACAGATGAAGACCGTGGAGTACTTCAAGGTGTTGTTACTTTTTTCCTTTACCTTTTTCCTGTTGTTTCCGGTGCATTAGCTGACCGGTATGGTTTTAAGAAATTATTAATAACTGCTTTCTTAATTTTAGTTCCCTCCTATTATTTACTTGGCTTGTTGAAAACTTTTCCTACATTCTTTTTTGCTTTTATGCTTGTAGCGTTGGGTGCCGGTACTTTTAAACCGGTTATAGTCGGAACTATTTCCAAGACTACTAACGAAAAAACCGGGTCTATGGGATTTGGTATTTTTTATATGATGGTCAATATTGGCGGCTTTTTAGGTCCTGTGGTTGCAGGTATTATGAGAGCAATTTCATGGGATTATGTTTTTATTGCTTCGTCATTATGGATTGCAATAAATATAATTATAGTTACATTATTTTATAAAGAACCAACGAGCGAAAGTTCATCTAAAAATCCTCGTTCATTAAAACAAGTTTTTTCCGATATGGTAGTTGTTCTAGGTAACGCAAGATTTTTTGTTTTTGTATTTGGTTTGTTGGTTATTCTTGTACTCGGTTCTAAGTTTACCTCAACTGGTGCCATAACTTGGACTGCAATAACAATTCTATCTTTTACTTGGCTTGCATTTAATTTATTATACGATTTTATTTTATGGAAAACTAAGTCAAATAATAGTAGGTGGTTTACTTCTCCAATGAAGTTGGCTGATTGGCGGTTTGCACTTTTCCTTTTATTGATGTCAGGTTTTTGGACTTCATTCAATCAAATATTTTATACTCTTCCTTTATATATACGTGATTTTACAGATACATCCGATCTATTCGGATTTTTATATCGAGCACTTGAATCAATAGGATTAGTTACCTGGGCTGATTCGTTAAATGCGGGGATGGTTACTCCTAATCAATTAAACCCCGAGTATATCATTAATATAAATGCCGGGGGAATTGTTCTCTTTCAAGTTATTGTATCATATCTCGTAACTCGTTTGAAACCATTTACAACTATATTTTGGGGAACAATCATTACAATATTCAGTTTTATCATTTTGATTTTCGGAACAACCGGGTGGATAGTTGCAGCCGGTATTTTAGTTTTCTCTTTCGGTGAAATGATGGCAAGTCCAAAACAAAAAGAATATACCGGCAGAATTGCTCCTCCGGGTAAGGTTGCTTTATATATGGGTTATTTCTACTGGTGTGTTGCCTTAGGTAATTTATTCGGTGGAATATTATCAGGTCAGATGTATGCAGCATTTGCAAGAGATATGCAAAGACCCGATTTAATGTGGTTAATTTTTGCTATTCTTGCTACTGTAACTGCGTTTTTAATTTACTTGTATGATAGATTGGTTATTAAACGCAATAAATAAAAAATGATTATTCCCCGGTAAAATAATTTATCGGGGATTTTTTTTTGAGGTAATTATGAAAACTAACAAACTAATAGGAATCATCGGCATTTTAATTTTAATCATTGGCGGATTTTTGCCTCTTGCACATTTAGGTGATGAAGTAATTACAATTGCCCCGGTTTACGATAATTATGATGTCGCAATTAGTCTTTGGGTGTGGAAAGATATTTCGGCATTCGCAATTACTTACGGTTTAACACTACTAATTTGTTTTTACCTTCTGTTAAAAAATTACAAACCGGGATATTTGATTTCAGCATCTCTGTCTCTCATTGCAATACTGTTTATTTATTTTTCAGTTTGGTTAACCTCAATTAAAGTTGAAGAATTCGGGAATGTGGAGTTTAAACTTTGCTATGCGTGGATCATTTTCATCATTGGATATGTATTGATGTTTTACGGAGGGTTAAAAATCAAAAAGAATTAATTGACCGGGTTGATTATGATCTTGTTTAATCAACCCGATTAAGTTTATTTACACTCGCTCTCATATACTTTGCCGTTAATTATTACAAAACAGCAGTGTGTGGTATATTCAAAAGGATCGCCGTTATAGACCGCAATATCCGCATCCTTGCCAACTTCTAAACTTCCAACTTTATGATTAATTCCTAAAATTTTTGCCGGATTAATTGAAATGGAGGCTAATGCTTCTTCAAATGATAATCCGTTTGCTGCAGCAATTGCAGCTTCAAATAATATAACCCGAGTTTTGGGAACATAAGACTCATACCCGCTTTGAATTGCAAACTGAATTTTATTTTCATTCAATAATTTTGGAGTATCGTAAGAGAGGTTTTTTGTTCGAGACATCATTGAGTGCAAAAATACTGGAATACCACTTTTTTTTATTTCATCTAGAATAAGGTAGGATTCCGCAGCACCATCAAGTATAAGTTTAAAACTGAACTCTTCAGCTAATCTTAATGCAGAAAGAATATCAATTGCATTGTTTGCCGTTATAACAGCCGGAATTTTGCCTTGCAATATTTCTCCGAGAATTTCATTGCAAAGATTCTTCTCTTTTTTATCATCACTCTAATTCCTCATCAATATGGATATGTCCTTCTTTAGGATAAACCTTCGAGTTAATAACTTGTAGCAGCGCAGACCTGTCTGCCGAGCGTGTTGCATAAGTCTCAAGTTAAACAATAAACCGACTCGGTTAAAATTGACATGTTCCTATTTATAAGTACCGAGATTTTTTCTTTGAGCATCTCATTGGGCAATTTTCTCGTCAGGCAGGCTTTATCTCGGCGGTGGTAACCTCTTGTTATCTTTAATTATCTTTAGAATTATAGATTACGAGCAATATAAGCACGCCGACAAATGTCGGCGGCTACATACACCCTGCTCGCAAAATGTTAACAGATACATTCAAATTAGTAGCCGCAGACCTGTCTGACGAGAAAATTGCCCAATGAGATGCTCAAAGAAAAAATCTCGGTACTTATAAATAGGAACATGTCAATTTTAACCGAGTCGGTT
>DSBF01000150.1 GCA_011049495.1 Ignavibacteria bacterium | reverse complement strand
CGTGCGTCTTACTTCGGAACAACGGAAGTGATGGTAGCTGTACTTGCAGCCACGATGACCAACATAGTAGTATTTCTTCCCATTGCAAATATGTCTTCGATGGTTGGTAGATTTTTAAGAGAGCTTGCTCTTGCCGCAAGCTTTGCTACACTTTTTTCTCTGCTCTTTTCTTTTACGCTTACGCCTATGCTGGCTTCATTAATCTTACCACAAAAGCTGACTGTTGGCAAAATCAGTAATTGGCTCAATAAACTTTTTAAATCCTGGGATGACGGTTATCAAAAACTTCTTACCAAAGTATTGAAAAATAAACTCCGTTCCGTTACTGTTATTGCTACGGCTTTTATTTTATTCATTCTATCAACAATTATCTACGTGCCGAATATCGGATTCGAGTTTATGCCGAATTTAGATGACGGCAAAATTAAAGTAGAGGTTGAATTACCCGAAGGATATAATTTATATGAAACGGCAAATGTTCTTTCGGTAATTGAGGATAGATTAAAACGCTATCCCGAAGTTGAACATTTATTAACAAATTTGGGAAAGATAAGCGACCTCAACACCGGTTCAAATATGGCACGTATGGACGTACAACTTGTAAAAGAAGATCAGCGAGATATAAGTTTGGATGGTATGATTTCGACTTTCGTTTATGATCTTTCCGATATACCAAACACAAAAATTGTCGTTGATTACGGTTCCGGTATGGGTATAAGAGGTGCACCAATACAGTTTTATCTTCAAGGACAGGATTTGGATGTTCTCGAAGAATTGAAAGAAAAAATTGTTGAAGAGTGCAAAGACATTCCCGGTTTAATAAACTTTGATAACAGCTCGCGTGCCGGTAAACCTGAAATAACTCTCTTCCCTAAAAGAGAAAAACTTGCCGAAGCCGGGGTGACAGTTCAAGAGTTGGCATTTACACTTCGTGCAGCTATTGCCGGATTGGAATCATCGAAGTATCGTGAAGAAGGAGAAGAATACGATATTACTATTACTCTTGCAGATAAAAATGTTGATACACCCGAAAAGGTCGGTAATATTCCTATCGTAACTCAAAGAGGAATTGTTTATAGAATTTCGCAATTGGCGGATGTTGATTTTACGGTTGGTTATACGAAGATTCTTCACCGTGATAAATATACTACAATTCAATTTACAGGTTCGCCAAGCCCTGATGTTCCCTTAGGTGATGTTACTTCCGAAATTGAAAACAGGTTAAACAATATGGATTTCCCTGCCGGTTATAAATTCAGTTGGGGCGGTAATGTGAAAATGATGAACGAAATGGTTGCCGATATGCTGTTTGCATTTTTTCTTGCGATACTTCTTACTTATATGCTGCTTGCAGCAATATTGGAAAGTTTCCTGCAGCCGTTTTTTATTTTGCTTACAATACCGTTGGCATTAATCGGTGTTTTTGCTTCACTTTACCATCTAAATATATCTTTTGCGATAACATCATTAATGGCGCTTATTATGCTCATCGGTATTGTTGTTAACAATGCTATATTAATGCTTGATTACACAAATCAACTTGTGCGTGAAGAAGGTATGGGTGTTAAAGATGCACTTATTCAAGCATGCCCGACAAAACTGAAACCAATATTAATGTCTACAATTGCAATTATTCTCGGTATGCTGCCGATGGCTTTGGGAATCGGGGATGCCGGTAAAGAAATGCGTATCCCGCTTGGTGTGGTAAGTATTGGCGGCTTGTTTGTTTCAACTTTCTTAACATTATTTGTAATCCCTTCTTTCTATTTAATTACTTCAAGAAAGAAATCCGAAGGTGTTGTAAAAGATAAGATATAATAAAAAGTTTTGGCTAAATGCCCGGAGGTTATATGAAAGCAACAGCGCGAATCGAATTTGAATCCAACGGTGTTAAGTGTTATGTAAAGGATAACTTTGCAATTCTAAAATTAGCATGCAATGCATTTACTACATTAGCAAGTTTGGATCAAGCAAACAAAATCCTTCCTTGGTTTGATGCAATCGAACAGGAAGATTCGATATCGGGTATAATTGGTGTAACCGAAAGAAACTGCATGGGTGAAAAATCATTCGAAGAATTTTTATCCGAAGTTGCCGGGAGAAATATTTCAGGAAATGAAGATAAGTATATATCACGTTTTGAAAAGCTGGAATTAAGAGCTATTGAAATTAATATGCTTGTTAATGTTATCAGAAAAATTTGGGGATTCAAAAAACTCTTTATCTCTACTATTAACGGAGAAATTGTAACACCGTTTTTCGGTATCAGTTTAGCCGGTGATTTTAGATTCGCAAGCGATGATGCAAAAATTTTGTTTTCTCATGTTAAATATGGAATACATCCCAGCGGAGCTATTCCTTTCTTTTTGCCGAAATATATTAATCATCAGAAAGCGGTTGAATTTATGCTGAAGGGGGGAGTGCTCACAAGTTCAGAAGCAAAGAACCTTAATCTAATAAACGAAATTTTACCCTCGGAAAACTTTGAAGAAAATTGCATTAAAAAAGCAGCCGGGTATGCAAAGATGAACCTTTCCTTAGTGAGAAGTACAAAAGGACTTATATTCAGAAACATGAAAGAGTTTGAAGAGTATGTTCAGTTAGAAGCAAATTATGTGTTTAAATGAAATATGATAAACCTTGAAGGTAAGCACGCTATTAATCGATGTTTTTCTTTTACCTTAATAAGGCAATCTGTATATCCATTACATTTGTTCCGGTAGAACCGGTTTTTATTAGGGTTCCTATCGAATCAAAAAAATTGTAAGAATTATTTTCTTCTAAAAACTTTTCTGGTTTAAGATTTAATTCGATTGCTTTTTTCCATGACTGTTCGTTTATAAATGCACCGGCGGCATCGGTCGGACCGTCTCTTCCGTCAGTCCCGACACTTGATAATAAAAATTTTCTGTCAATATCTTTCATCTCAATTAAAGCGGATAAAACAAGCTCTTGGTTTCTACCGCCGAGACCGTTTCCTTTTACTGTAACAGTTGTTTCTCCACCGAATAAAAAACACGTTGGCTTATCTATATTCAGAAAATTCTTTATATGATTTGCTATTTCATTACCTGCAGAACGGGCTTCACCAACCAGTTTATCATTAACAATTTTTGAATCAAACCCGAGTTGTTCGGCTTTCTTTTTAGCTGCATTAAGGGCTGTTAAATTATTACCGATAATAAAAACAT
>DSBF01000039.1 GCA_011049495.1 Ignavibacteria bacterium | reverse complement strand
TAAGTGGAGTGATGTAAGAATATCTTCTTCGGCTTTAGCTGCAGTAATTATAATGTTATTTTTCATACCATTTCTGAATAATGCATTTGAAAGAGTAATCAACTACGAAAAAGAATACACTGTTCCGCCTAAATATGTTTTAACAATACAACCCGGGAATATTGACGTAACAAGAGGTGAAAGCATAACTGTAAAAATTACTACGGGCGAAGATATTCCGAACTCGGTTAATCTTTTTACAAGAACAAAAGAAGAAACAAAGTTTAATGAGATAAATCTTTCCCCGGATTCAAATAACATTTTCACGCATACATTTAAATCCCTTAACACTTCGCTTGAATATTACGCAAGTGCCGATGTCGTTGAATCAAATGTCTATAAAATTAACGTGATGGATAGACCGATTGTACAAAAGATGGAAATGAAAATAACTCCCCCGTCTTATACAAAGCTTCCTTCAATTGTCCAAACCGATAACGGAAGTGCATCCGTATTACCCGGAACAAGATTAGAATATAAAATCACGTCTTCTAAAAATTTGAAGTCCGCTGAGCTTGTATCTTTACCGGGAAAAGTCATTTCTCTAAATACCGATGGTTTTGAAGCAGAAGGAAATTTTTATATAAAGGAGAAAATAAGTTATTACATTCAATTGACGGATTCGTCCGAAGTAAAAAGTGAAAACCCGATTCGGTATACAATAAATATTTTGGAAGACAAATACCCGCAGGTTGAAATAATTCAACCAGGTGATAATGTTGAGTTGGGACTTGAAACTATTTTGCCTCTTGTAATAGAAATTGAAGACGATTATGGATTTACCGATTTGCATTTATTTTATCGTAAGAATGTACAAGGACAATTGGTAGCGATCGAGTTTAATTCTATCCCTATTTCAATTTCTAAAAATGAAAAGAAGCAGGAAATTTTTTATTCGTGGGATATAACACCACTTAACTTAAAAGCCGAAGAAATCGTTTCATATTATGTTGAAGTTAGCGACAACGATAATATAAACGGTCCGAAGAAAACAAAATCAAAAGTATATACACTCCGCATACCATCACTTGATGAGCTCTTTGCAAATACTGATAAAAAACAAAATGAAGCTCAAAGCGATTTAACCAAAGTTTTTGAAGAAGCCAAAAAGTTAAGTGATGAATTACAGAAAATAAGCGATGAATTGAAAAAAGACGATCGGCAAATAACTTGGGAAGAAAAAGAAAAAATTGAACAAGCGCTAAAGAAATTTGAAAATCTCGAAAGCCAAGTAGATGATATTAAAAAACAACTTGACGATGTAAGAAAAGATCTAGCGGATAATAATTTGCTCTCTGAAGAAACACTTCAAAAATATTTGGAACTACAAGATTTGATGGACCAATTAAGCAGTGAAGAAATGAAAAAAGCATTTGAAAGAATGCGTGAACAATTGGAAAACATGATGCGCAACCAAGTTCAGAATGAATTGGAAAACATTCAATTTAACGAAGAGATGTTTAAGAAATCTCTTGAACGAACAGTTAATCTTCTGAAGCGAATTCAAATTGAACAGAAAATGGACGAACTTATTAAGCGTACCGAAAATTTAAGTGAACAGTTAAGCGAACTTAATCAACAGACCGAACAAAGTGATCTTTCAAACCAACAAGAAAAAGAGGCACTTGCCGATAAGCAGAATTCATTGAGCGAGCAGATGGAAAATCTTGAAAAGCAGATGGATGAACTCAATGAAAAAATGAAAGAGTTTGATGATATGCCTCAGCAAGATGCGGAAAAACTTTCCGAAGAAATTCGGCAGCAAAAAAATCCCGAATTAAATGAACAGACATCCCAGCAGCTTCGTCAAAACCGCAAAGAGACTGCAATGCAAAACCAACAGCAAATGATGAAAAACATGCAGGCAAACCTTGAGAATATGCAAATGATGCAGCAAAATATGCAGATGCAAAACCAGATGCGTGTAATGAGCGATATGATGAAAGCACTTGATGATATATTAACGCTATCTAAAGAAGAAGAAGAACTTAAAAACAAAACAAGAGAGCAAGCCGGAAGTTCAGCGAGCTTAAGAGAGTTTGCTCAAGAACAAAATCAAATTCGCAATAACCTTGATAAGATTACAAGACGCTTAGGTGAACTTTCTCAAAAAACATTCGGCATTACACCGGAAATGGGTCGTGCAATTGGCGAAGCACGCAGAGAAATGAATAAATCAATTATGGATATGCAGGAAAATAACAGCGGTAGAGCGGCGCAATCTCAAGAAAAAGCAATGAAGAGTTTAAACGAAACCGCAATGATGATGAAGAATTCTTTAGAAATGATGATGGAGGGGCAAGGTCAAGGCGGCGGAATGATGTCGATGATGCAGCAGCTTCAGCAAATGAGCCAGCAGCAGATGAGTCTGAATCAAATGACACGGATGATGCAGCAAGGGCAGCTCTCGCAAGAGCAAATGGCGCAAATGCAAAGATTGGCGCAAGAGCAGCAGATGATTCAAAAATCATTATCACAATTAAACGAAGAAGCAAAATCAACGGGACAATCAAAAAGAATCAGTTCCAATCTCGAACAAATTTTAAAGGAGATGGAAGAAGTTGTAACCGGTATGAAATCAAATAATGTTGACGATGGATTACTTCAAAAACAAGAAAGAATTTTATCCAAACTTTTAGATGCACAGAGATCGATTAATGAAAGAGATTACGAAAAAGAGAGGGAGTCTTTTGCAGGAAAGAATTTTCAAAGAGAAACTCCGCCCGAATTATTATTAAGCACGGATGAGGGTTTACAAAAATTACGAGACGAACTTCTCAACGTTTCAGAAGAAGGATATAAAAAAGATTACGAAAAATTAATCAGAAAATATTTCGAAGCTCTGCAGAAAGAGCAAATACAAAACTAATAAACAAATAGGGGGTATTATGATAAAACACTTTCTTTTTTTCTTTTCAATTCTTTTGCTATTCACTTCGCTATTTGCCAACGAAAGACAAATTACAATCAACAAAGGGAAACCGGTAAATGTTGACGGTATACTTGAAGAGGGCGAATGGGATGACGCAGGCAAAATTTCAATAGAAATTACAGATAGATATTCAATTACTGTTTACTTTAAACACGATGGCGAAAATTTACTTTTTGCTTTCGATGGATTCTTGCCGGAGATATTTCGTGTACCGGAAGTTATG
>DSBF01000478.1 GCA_011049495.1 Ignavibacteria bacterium | reverse complement strand
TGCAGAATTCACGTTGTGCATCTTAGCTCTAAAGCGGGGATGGAAATAATTCGAACAGCTGCAAAAGAAAATATTCAACTTACTTCGGAAACTTGTCCGCATTATTTGTATTTCACCCAACAAGATTTTGAAAACAATAAAATTAGAAATTACTTAAAAACAGCTCCACCGGTAAAGTTTGAAGAGGATAAAAATGAATTGTGGAATGCACTGAAAAATAATGAGTTAGAATTCGTAACAACCGATCACGCAGGATGTAATCCCGATGAAGAAAAAATATCCGATAATTTCTGGAAAGTTTACGGAGGTATTCCAGGGGTTGAACATCGTGTTCCATTTTTGTTCAGTGAAGGCTTTCTGAAAAACAGATTAACACTTGAACAGACAATAAATTTATTATCAACAAATGCTGCGAAGTTTTTCAATCTAATAGATAAAGGCGAGTTAAAAGAAAGCAAAGACGCCGATTTTGCTTTAATAGATTTATGGAATTCTGAAGTTGTTTCAGCAGAAAATATGCACAGCAAGGGGAAATATACTCCTTTTGAGGGTGTAACTTTTAATGCGATTGTAAAGCGGACATTTTTGAGAGGTGAAGAAATTATAAATCACGATGAAAATAAATTTGGTAAAATTGGTTACGGAAAATTTATTAAAGTTGAGTAATAATTATGATTAATAAAATATCCAACGCTTGGATCTGCAGTGCAAAGAAGAATTCGGTCGATCCGGTTTTTGGTGATTTAATTTTATCCAACGGAAAAATCAAAGAGATAAAAAAGAAAAACTGGAACGATTACATAAACGACAAAACCAAAGGTGAAAAGAATTCTTACGATGCAAAAGGTAAAGTAATCACAATCCCCAACGTAAATTTTCACGAACATATTTATTCGCGGTTATCAAAAGGTTTACCTATAAACGGAGCGACAAACAACTTCATTAATATTCTAAAAAATCTTTGGTGGAAACTCGATTACTCACTCGATCACGAAATGACAAGAGCATCCGCAGAAATGGCTGTGCTTGAATCGATTAAAAACGGAGTAACTTACATTTTTGATCATCACGCATCACCGAGAAATACAATCGGCAGCTTAGATGTAATCGGCGATGTATTCCGCAAAAGAAATTTAAACGGAGTTTTAGCATTTGAAACATCAGACCGAAATGGAGAGTTATTAAAAACAGAAAGTATAATTGAAAACAGTTCGCGAATTGATCAAGATGATCCGGACATAAAATATCTTTTCGGACTTCACGCTTCTTTTACGTTAAACAATGATACTCTCAGAACTGTATCTGATTTCATTAACGATTATGATTTAGGTATTCACATTCACTTATGCGAAGATCCGGCTGATAGAAAAATCAGCACAGATAAATTCGGCAATCTTCCGTTAACGAGATTAATAAAATACAATCTGCTTAACGATAAAAGCATTGTATCACACGCAATTCATTTAACAAAATCTGAATACAAAAAGATTTACGAGCACGGAAGCGCAATTGCTTTCAATCCGGATTCGAATCTTAATAACTCAGTAGGAATTCCGGATTTCGAAAACATTCCGAAAGATCAAACAATGCTTTGCGGAACGGATGGAATGCACGCTAATCCGGCTAAAACTTTGAAGACATTTTTCTTATTGATGAGACATTCCGGTTTATCTTCAGAAGATGCTTTTGAAAGAGTAATCAATACTTATTACAATCAAATAAAATTTGTTAAAAAGTTCTTTTCGGATTTTTCAACTCTTAATAAATATGACAAAGCTGATTTCATAATTTGGGATTATGTTCCCCCGACTCCTTTCAACAAAAATAATTTCTGGGGTCATTACATTTTCGGTATTCTCGAAAGTCAAGTTTCATCAACTATAAAAGGCGGCAAGTTTTTAATGAAGGATAAGAAGTTAGTAGGAATAAACGAATCAGTAATTCAAAAAGAAGTTTATAAACAAGGCGAAAGATTATTCAAAGAATTTAAAAAGTTGAGATGATTTATGAAAAACATTGCAAAAGAAGTAAACAAGTTAGCTAAAAAGTATCAAGATTATACCGCTGAAAACTTATCCAAGATGATTCAAAAAAAATCATTAAGCACACAGGAGAAAGATGCGGCAGATGAATTACAAAAACAAATGAATGAAGCCGGTTTTGATGAAGTAAGAATTGACAAACTCGGTAACGTTATCGGCAGAATAGGTAACGGTAAAAAAATAATTGCTATCGACGGACACATTGATACCGTTGATATGGGAAATTTAGATAACTGGGATTTCGATCCGCTCGGTGGTGAAATTAAAGACGGATTTGTTCACGGCAGAGGAAGCGTCGATCAAAAAGGTGGTCCCGTTGCGGCTGTTACTGCCGGTAAAATATTAAAAGAACTTGGATTAACAAACAATATAACCTTATACGTAACCGGAACAGTTATGGAAGAAGACTGCGACGGTTTGTGCTGGAAATATCTAGTTGAAGAAGAAAATCTAAAACCGGATGCGGTTATAATTACTGAGCCGACAAACTTAAATATTTACCGCGGTCATCGCGGCAGAATGGAAATGAATGCCGAATTCTTCGGTGTTTCTTCGCACGGTTCCGCACCCGAGCGCGGAAAGAATGCAATTTATATGGCATCGAAAGCTGCGCTCGAAATTGAGAAACTTCACGAAAGATTAGACTCCGATGAATTCCTCGGTAAAGGAAGTATAACTGTAACAGAGTTTATTTCCAATAGTCCTTCGCTTTGTGCAGTTTCCGATTATGCTAAAATTCATATGGATCGCAGATTGACTTGGGGCGAAGATCGCGAGCTTGCACTTTCTCAAGTAAATGAAATTATAAAGGATATGAACGCGAAAGCATTCTTGCTCGATTATAAAACCAAAGCATACACCGGTTTTGAATACGGAATGGAAAAATATTATCCAACTTGGAAGCTTGAAGAAGATCATCCTTTGGTGCAGAAATGTGCAGAAGTTTATAAATCGCTTTTTGAAACGGAACCTAAGATTGATAAATGGACCTTCTCTACAAACGGTGTAACGATTCACGGATACTATAAAATTCCAACAATAGGATTTGGTCCCGGCAATGAAGTATTAGCACACGCACCAAACGAGAAAGTCCCGGTTGAACATCTCGTAAAAGCATCTGCGTTTTATGCTTTGTTTGCGATGGAATACTAGCTATATATTGC
>DSBF01000358.1 GCA_011049495.1 Ignavibacteria bacterium | reverse complement strand
ATAGTAGACAATCCTCATTCATTATTATTAAAAAAGATGGTTATGTATGCGAAACACTTTAATCTGTACCGTTGGAACTAGTTTATTTGCTTCAAATTTAGCAAAACTTTCAGATGGGTTTTATCCGCAAATATCAAATTGGAAGGAAATCAAAGATGCATTTGATCAAAAGAATTTTACCAAAATTGCAGAGGAGCTTATCAAAGTTGATCCAAAGGAAAGAATTTGCGGTGCCGAAATAAATACAATAGAAGAAGCAAGAAATAAAAAATGGATTAGTCTGGATCAATTGTATCTTTTGGTTTCTGACACAGATGATGGAGTTAATACCGGGAAAGTATTATCCCATTATTTTGAATTAAGAGAAGATATAAATTTTAAGAAAGTGATTGCAGTCCCAATTGAGTCATTACAAGATAAATATCCAAAGAAATTTAAGCTACAGGGTTTAAGGAATCTTGTAAAAGAAATAGGCAAGATTATTCAAAAAGAAACAAAGGAAAAAGTTGCAATTGACGCAACGGGAGGATATAAAGCTCAGATCGCTATTGCAGTTACGCTCGGTCAAGCATTAGATATTCCGGTTTATTATAAACACGAGAAGTTCTACGAAATAATTGACTTCCCACCTCTTCCCATTTCCCTAGATTTTGATTTACTCGGTCAATACGCAGATTTGTTCAGTATGTTCAGTAAAGGTGAATGTTTAAAGAAAAGCGAAATTGGTGAATTAGATGATAAATTAAGAGTGTTTGTAGATTCAATAGAAGAAGGTGATGATGAACTTTATGAGTTAAATGCAATTGGTGAAATTTATTATACTGCTTTTAATTTGCGTCATCCTTTTATCCCGGAATTAAAAGAGCTTGATGATCTCGAGAGAAAAGAACCTACCTTCGGGGATGATCATCATTATCCTAATGATTTCAAAAACTTTGTAACTAAAATTTGGAATGAGAATAAATGGATAAAAACCTGTTGGACTGTGCCATATAATAATCAAAAAGGTATAAAAGGAATTTCTTTTTTCGTAAAAGAAGAAATAGGACAAAAAAAATTATTGGGTACATTTCGTTCTAATTATGGTGCAAGGTTTCAAATTGAACTGGCTAATCAAAGTCTTGATTCACTAAATTGGGCAGCAGTAAAATTGAATGAAAAATATACATACCTTTAACAATGCTAATCAACTTCTCAAATCATCTTGTTAAAGACTGGAGTGATGCACAGCTTGAGGATGCAAGAAAGATTTATAAAAAACTTCATGATATTCCATTCCCAAATGTTGATCCAAATGCTGATACCGAAGATATATTGAAACTTTCGGAACAATATTCATCATATATTTCTAAGCTTATTTTAAAGTCAGAAGATAAAAAAAACGCAGTACACGTTATGGGCGAACATTCACTTATTTTTGCAGTAGTGAGTCTGTTACAAAAAAATGATATAACTTGCATCGTATCCACAACGGAAAGAAATTCAGAAATTAATGGCAATGAGAAAATTAGTAAATTCAATTTTGTAAGATTCAGAGAGTACCCTAAAAATGTCTAAACAAAAAAATATACTTGTTTGTGTCTCGGGTCTTACCCCACAAATAATTACTGAGACTCTATTTGCGTTATCTGTAATTCAAAATATTATTGTAGATGAAATTTTTATTATCACCACGGCTAGAGGTAAAAGGGTAATACAAGGAAAAGATTCTGCGGCAAATACACCAAAGTCACCTCTAGTAAAAGAAATTAAGAATCTATGTTTGCGATACGAACTTCAGCTTCCAAAAATCTCTGAAAAAAACATTATTGTAGCCAAAGAAGAAAGTCTTGAACTATCTGATATACGAAGTGATCGAGATAATATTTTATTCCCAAATAAAGTAAGTGAATTTATAAAAGAAATTTCTTCTGATTTGGATAGCACCCTTTATTGTTCAATCTCTGGTGGTCGCAAAACTATGAGCGTTCATCTTTCCTTGGCATTATCATTATTCGGAAGAGAGCAAGATCGTCTGTTACATGTATTGACATCAGAAAAATTCGAATTTGCCAAGTTCTATCCTGAAACAAAATCAGAGCAGAGTGCCATTCAATTATCGGAAATTCCTTTTGTACGGTTACGGCATTTTATAACGCCAAACCTTGAGAAGAAAAAACTATTTGCAATGCAGTATACTGACATAGTTGAGTTTACTCAGAAGCAATTAAATATTTTATCAAGCTCTCAAAAACTTATTCTTAATATTGAACAAAAAGAAATTCGCTATGATGATTATTCCATAAAATTAGAGCCGATACTCTTCGCAGTATATTTCAAGTTTATTGAAAGAAGACTTGAAAATAAATCTCGAATATCAATTCACGAAATAACAACAAAAGATTTCTCAGATAGTCTTGTTGAATTTATTACAGAATCATTCCCGTATTATTACTTTAGTGAAGATCGAAAATATTCCTGGTGGAAAAATTGTTTTACATCGGAAGATTTTCGAGTAAAAAGATCCAAAATTAATAAAAAAATCGCCGAGTTATCCGAGGACAAAAATCTACTCAACCTCATACAAATTTCTTCAGTCAGAGAATACGGTGATACAAAATACTTAGTCCAAATTCCTGCAGAGAAAATTAAGGTGACCTATCCATAACGCTTTTTAATGCAAGAAGCTATAACAACGCCCAATTAATTCCTTTATTCCACCAATTTGTTAGAAACATTTCCGAAACATTTCTTTTATTAATTCTATACTGACAGCATTATATATTTGAATCACATTTCGGGAAAGAGAAGTGCGGTTCAATGAAAGCCCCTCTCCAATTTCATTCCAGAACTGTGCTTCTCGATCTTATTATAAAATGAGTAAGGGAGTGTAAAAATGACAGAGGTGTTAAAAATATTTTCCGGTGGATGTGAGTTTCTTAAGATTTATGGAATTATTATCTTAGGTGTGCTTACTCTTAGTGTTGAGTTTGTTGTCTTCAATTCACATGTTAGTATTACTTTTACATTCGTTCTATTAAATCATGAAATAGCATTTCACATTAATAAGTATAATTATGATTACGCTGAGTAGAGATGATTAATTTTGTTAAAAGAATATTGTTTCTTATCTCTTTGCTTTTTTTTATACTTAATTATAAAAGAATTCCTACAACTATATTCTTATCTATCGAATATCAGTCCATTACTTGCAATAGTTGTTATTGCGCT
>DSBF01000568.1 GCA_011049495.1 Ignavibacteria bacterium | reverse complement strand
AGATTATCATTGTTGGAGTTAAGAAAACAACAGCGCTTAAACCATCACCTCTTCTCATTTTAATCTTACTTTTTGCTTTCCCTTTTTTTCGTAAGAATAAAAAATTCTTTCTTGCAATATTTGCGTTGTCTTCAATCATTTCATTTTTGCTTTTGCATCAATAAGAACTTTGTTCGAGAGTTTTGCTGCATCTTCAAGAACTTTACGTACATTTTGTTTTCCTACTGTTGCTCTTTCGAGCGCATCTGCCATATGTCTCATAATTTCCATGCCGCCGAAATCAATCGGTCTCTCTGCCTGTCCAACTTCCATTTGGTCAACAAAGACTTTGAAATTCGGATTTTGTTCTAAATATTCCTGGAATTCGGGTACATCTAAAACCGCTCTTCTTATCGGCAGATAGCCGGAAGTCATTGCCCATTTTGCCTGAACTTCAGGTTCAATAATCCATTTAATAAATTCCCAAGCTTCATCGGGATTTTTGCTCTGTTTAAATATTGCAAGATATTCACCGCCAACAATTGTAGCGCTCTTCACGGGACCTGCCGGTAATGGAGCAAATGCCCAATCCATATCTTTAAGAATTTCTTCGTACCGCGGGAGGTTCCAGGGCCCGTCCATTGCCATTGCAAGATTTTTTGAAGCAAAAGCAACATCGTAATCGGATGTAAATACAGATAGTTTCAAATCATCATAAATTTCCTGCCAAAGTGTTAATGCTTGAACTCCTGCTTCTTCATCATACATCACATGAGTTTGTTCTAAGTCGATTTTATAACCGCCTGCCTGCCATAAAAAAGGATGAAACTGCCAAAGCATCCAAGCGCCAAGCGGACCTGCGGCAGGAAAAACAGGTAAAAAGAAGCCAACTTGATCTAGTTTACCATCTCCGTCTTTATCAAAAGTTAATTTTCTCGCAAAGTCCTTCAATTCATCCCAATCTTTAGGGGGTTGTTCCGGATCTAAACCTGCGGCACGAAACATATCTTTATTATATAGAAGTGCTAAATTTGTTGCTTCCATCGGAATACTGTATAAAGTACCGCGCCAGGAGGCATATTGTCTTAAAGCAGGGTAAATATCTTCAACATCTTCTTGACTAATTCCGTTAGGTCCATTTATAAATTCTTCCATTTTGTAAATAGCATTAGCTTTTACCAAGTCTTCCATGTAATGAGCGTGAAGCCAAGAAATATCGGGAGCTGTTTTACTTTGAATGGAAGTAATTAATTTCTGAACAAGTGCATCTCCGGTTGGTATATATTGAGCTTGAATTGTAATATGAGGATGCTGTTCTTCGAAGTCTTTAATTAATGCATTAAGAGCCGGTACCGTAGATGAGACAAAACTATGCCAGAAAACAACTTTAGTTTTTCCATCGTCTTTACTTTCACCGCCGCATCCGGAAAGCATAAAAAAACTAAAAATCGATAAAATTAAAAAAACTGCTATTCTTTTCAATTTATGTATTCTCCATCAATAAAAGATTAAAATCCGAACAATCGTTTGTGCAATTTTGTATATTTTTTTAATATCCACTATAAACTGCAGAAAATTCATCCTTATGAGAATATAGATTAAATACTGATTTTCTTAGAATTAATTTTGGATCAAGAACCAGTTTTTCCTTTTTACTTGTACCTGTGGATTCAATATCATCTATTAAAAGTTTGACTGCAATTTGTCCCATCAAATCCCTTGGTTGTCTAACAGAGGTAAGCGGTGCCATTAAATAAGGTGCATAATCAATATCATCAAAAGCAACAATTGAAACATCTTTTGGGATTGTTTTTCCCTCTTCGGCAATCGCCTGCAATGTACCCAATGTTATTAAATCACTAGTTGTAAAGATTGCTGTTGGTGGCTCTTCAATTTTTAGAAGTAATTTTGTTTCGATGTAACCGTTTTCTTTTCTAAAATCATTACCAACCATCAACCGTTCATCAATGGGAATTGAATTATCTTTTAATGCATCTACATAACCGCCAAGTCTAGCGTTGTTTGTTGAAGTATTCCGCAATCCTTGGATAATCGCAATCCGCTTATGACCGTTATCTATCAAGTGTTTAACGGCTTGATAGGCTCCCTTTCTATTATCAACTACAACCGCATTCGTATTCATATCATGAAAAATTCTATCAAGTAATACTAACGGTTTGTTATGTGTGAGTAGTTCATTGATATGTTCTTGTTTGGTACCCACAGGCAGAATAATATAACCATCCACCCCTTTTCTTCTAAGCAATTCTATTTGTTGAATTTCAAGTTCAATGTCTTCGTCGGTATTACAAAGAATTAGACTATAACCTGAATTATATGCATATCTTTGAATAAGATGAGATACATAAGCGAAAAATGGATTGGAAATATCCGGAACAACCAAACCGATTGTATGGGATTTCTTAAGTCTCAATCCCCTTGCTAATTCATTCGGTCTGTAATTTAATTTGCGTGCGGTTTCAATGATTAGGCGCTCAGTCTCTTCACTAATTCTAAATTCTTTGCTTTTATTATTTAGAACTCTTGAAACAGTAGAAACTGAACAATTAGTTTTTTCGGCGATATCTTTAAGTGTTATTGCCAATTTTTTTGGGGTTTTTTTGTATTTTTAGCACAAACCTTTGTGCTGGGATGCAATATATTATATTTTGATTATGTTGTCAAGTTAAATTGGAAGGTATCTGTGTTTTTTTTCAATCACTAATTTATAAATAGGTATAAATGATGAAAATATTATTCACAAAATCAAAATGGGAAATGTTGGACGACTCCTTGAATTTGTTCATTGAAAGAGTTATCAAAGATAAATTTGACGGCACTGAACTTTATTTCGATTCAATTCCGGAAAGCAGCATTGAAGTAAAAAGAATGCATGAATCAAATGTATTATTATTAACGCCCGAATTTGGTCCGCCGAATTATATGCATACACTCCCCTTTAGTAATAAACCCGCTGGGGATACATGGGAAATGAATATCAAGATGAGAGAGATTATTAAATCAAGTATTGAGATTGAGTCTTAAGGTGGGATCATTGGATTTTTGGGCGGCAAAAGCCATTTAGCGGAAAATTGAAAATCCGTTAGTTAATCGGCTGAAAAAAGACTTAGTTGCTTTATTGATTGTAACAGAGGACATAATAATTTTTTAAGCCGCTAATGCGCGAATGTATTAGCGTATTCGCGGCTAAAAAAGAGCCTCGTTTTATGTACTATGT
>DSBF01000405.1 GCA_011049495.1 Ignavibacteria bacterium | reverse complement strand
TTTTCAATAAGAAACTTGTTGTTGAGACTAAATAAGTCACCTTACGCACAAACATTGAAGGTTGCTTGTTTTTAACCTTCAATGTTGCATTAATAGGATAAAATTAATTTACCTGAAAGGTCTGAAAACAGTAACCTTTAAGGTAATAACATCTTTGCGTAAGGTGAGTAAATAAGTATTTGGGTTTATAAGATTATTGTATTGATAAAAAACTATAATATGTCCTATATCTTTTTTATTCTTTTCATAATCGTTCAGAGAAAGTTTTTGCATTTATAGACCCTCGTCTTTATATTTGAAAATTCATATTCAAGGATTGTTTCAGATAATTTTTATGGTATATATTAACAAATTAGCGGAACATGTAGGTCAAGAAGTAACTCTCAAAGGTTGGTTATACAATAAGAGAAGCAGCGGGAAATTACAGTTTTTAATGCTTAGAGACGGTACCGGGTTAGTACAATGCGTTGTTTTCAAAGGTAATGTTTCCGATGATATTTTTAATGCCGCAAAAAAACTCACACAAGAATCCTCAATCGAAATCACCGGGACAGTTAAAAAAGACGAACGCCAGGTAGGCGGGCATGAAGTTGACGTAATTGATCTTAAAGTAATTTCGATTGCCGAAAAATACCCAATCACACCAAAAGAACATGGTATAGAATTTTTAATCGATCATCGTCATCTATGGCTGCGATCCAGAAAGCAATGGGCTATAATGAAAATTCGCCATCGAATTGTTAAAGCAATTCGTGATTTTTTTGATGACCGCGGGTTTGTACTTTTTGATCCTCCCATTATTACTCCAAATGCTTGTGAAGGAACATCTACTTTATTTGAAACTCCATATTTTGATTTAGGAACTGCCTACTTAACTCAATCGGGACAACTATACGCCGAAGCAGGAGCAATGGCTCTTAGCAAAGTTTATACTTTTGGTCCTACTTTCAGAGCCGAGAAATCAAAAACTCGCCGTCACCTAACGGAATTTTGGATGGTCGAACCTGAAATGGCATTCTACGATTTGGATGATAACATGGATTTGGCAGAAGAGTTCGTTGAATATATAGTGCAAACAATTTTATCAGAAAGAAAAGAAGAACTAGAAATTCTTGAAAGAGATACTACAAATCTTGAAAAAGTTAAAAGACCCTTCCCAAGAATTTCATATACAGATGCAGTTGAAATTTTAAAGAAAAAAAATCATGCCTTTGAATGGGGGAATGATTTTGGCGGTGCCGACGAAACGGTAATTTCCGAAGAGTTTGATAGACCGGTAATGATCCATCGTTATCCTTCCGAAGTAAAAGCTTTTTATATGAAAAGGGATCCTCAAAATGATAAAGTGGCTTTAGCAGTTGATATGATTGCGCCCGAAGGTTACGGCGAAATTATCGGTGGAAGCCAAAGAGAAGATGATCTCAACAAATTATTGGAAAGAATAAAAGAACATAATCTGCCCCAGACGTTTTTCGAGTGGTATTTGGACTTAAGAAGGTATGGTTCGGTTCCTCATTCCGGTTTCGGATTAGGTTTAGAAAGAACAGTAAGTTGGATTTGCGGTCTCGATCATTTAAGAGAAGCAATTCCTTTTCCAAGAATGATATATAGGAATACACCTTAGTTATGATTTTAGAGTATATCCTTTTTGCTATTTTGGGTTTAGTTGCGGTTGTTTCATCAATTGCAATGGTAACCCGACCAAGCCCCGTGATGAGTGCTATTTTTCTTGTCCTTAACTTTTTTGCATTAGCCGGATTATACCTCTTACTTAATGCGCAATTTATTGCTGTTGTGCAAGTTATTGTATATGCCGGTGCTATTATGGTACTGTTCCTTTTTGTTCTGATGCTTCTAAATACCGAAAGTGAACACGCAATTCTTAAAGAAAAAAGAAATCTTAAATTTATCGGAATATTTATTGCAGTCCTTGTATTTATTCAAATTGGATATATCATTTTTTATTCCGCTCCATCCGATGGTATTACAAAAGAAATCGCAGAAAGTATTAACGCCGGTAAAATTGAAACTATCGGTACAGAGTTATATACAACGTATGTACTCCCATTTTTGGCTTCCGGGTTTTTGTTACTCGGTGCAACTATAGGTGCAATTGTTTTAGCAATGAAAAAATTCGAGTAAGTTTTTATGAATACTATACCAATGGAATATTACTTATTAATTAGTGCATTTATGTTCTCAGTTGGGGTAACAGGTGTGCTCATCAGAAGAAATGCTATTGTTGTCTTAATGTGTATCGAATTAATGTTGAATTCGGCAAATTTGGCACTTGTTACTTTTTCATCTTTTTTAGGAGATCCTGCCGGTCAAGTGTTCGTATTTTTTGTTATGACTGTTGCTGCTGCCGAAGCCGCGGTTGGGCTTGCAATTATCATAGCAATATTTAGAAATAAATTAACTGTTAATATTGATGAGATAAACATCTTTAAGTGGTAGAATGATAGAATTAATTTATTTGACAATATTACTCCCGCTGCTCGGTTTTATTATAAACGGGCTTTTGGGAAAGAAAATCGGGAACGAAAAAGTTATCGGTATAATCGGAAGTTCAACCGTCGGTATTTCTTTCGTGATTTCTTTACTCGCATTAATTGAGACAATCAATCTTCCTGTTGAACAACGAACAAATGTTGTTGAGTTGTTTACCTGGATGAGTGTCGGTTCTTTGAATATTAGTTTTTCTTACTTAGTCGATCAACTTTCCTTGGTTATGGCGCTTATTGTTACCGGTGTTGGATTTTTAATTCATGTTTATTCAATCGGTTACATGCATGGCGATAAAGGATTTTACAGATTTTTTGCATACATGAACTTGTTCATTTTTGCTATGATGAACTTAGTTCTCGGGGATAATTTTGTTGTTCTCTTTTTGGGGTGGGAAGGTGTTGGATTATGTTCCTATTTATTGATAGGATATTATTACGACCAAAAATTTGAAAAAGGTACTGTTGCTCAAGCTGCAAAAAAAGCTTTCATTGTTAACAGAATTGGTGATTTCGGATTTTTACTTGGTATGTTTCTTATTTTCGAAACATTTAACAGCTTAAACTTTCTTGAAGTATTTTCGCAAGCAAAACATTTAACAGGTGCAGAATCAACTTTTGGATTCATAGCTTTATTTTTATTTATAGGAGCAACCGGAAAATCTGCTCAAATACCGTTATTTGTTTGGCTGCCTGATGCGATGGCAGGTCCTACCCCGGT
>DSBF01000376.1 GCA_011049495.1 Ignavibacteria bacterium | reverse complement strand
ATTTTTTCTCATATAAGTCAAAATATAAATTTATTTTAGGATATTCATTAATTTATACTTCAATAAATACAGACTGAACTTGGACAAAAAGTATTTTTTTATTTCGGATATTCACCTAGGACTTCAGGCTAAAGAAGTTGAGAAAGAAAAGGAAAACAAACTCGTTAAGTTTCTTGATTTTGCCGCAGATAATTGTGATGAGTTAATTATTCTCGGTGATCTTTTTGATTACTGGTTCGAGTATAGAAGAGTTATTCAAAAAGGTTTTTTCAAAACATTAGCTGCGTTACAGAATTTATCCGAAAAGGGAATAAAAGTTCATTACATTATTGGTAATCATGATTTCCTTCATAGAGATTTTTTCGAAACTGAAATTGGAGCCGATTTATACTACGACTCTGTTTCTATGAATCTCAATAATAGAAAATTTTTCTTAGGTCATGGAGATGGTCTCATAAAAAATGATATGGGATATAAAATTTTGAAGAAACTTTTAAGGAATAGAGTTTTACAATTCATGTTCTCTTTGATTCACCCTGACCTTGGAATTAAGGTTGCAAGCTCGACAAGTAAAAAGTCGCGCGATTATACCAAGACAAAAGATTATGGAGAAAGCGATAGCTTATTTGAAGCAGCAAAAGAAAAAATTTCCGAAGGTTATGAGTATGTAATGTTCGGTCATTCCCATAAAAGAAGAATTGAAAAATTTAATGATGGATATTATATAAACTTGGGTACATGGCTTAGACAGCCATGTTACGGCAAATTCGTAAACGATAATTTCGAGATAATCGACTGGTAGAAAATGTTAAAATCCAAAAAGAAGAAAACAAATTCTAAGAAGAATCTTAAAAAAATATTTTTATCATTTTTCAGTACACTCTTTATAGTTTTTTTAATAGCGGCATATATATTCTTTGATTATGTAGCTTCAGGTCTTCCTTCTCTCGAACAACTTGAAAATCCCAAGCCGCAATTAGCAAGCAATGTTTTTAGTTCCGATGGTGAATTAATCGGTCAATATTTCCGCCAAAATAGAATCGAAATAAATATTAATGATGTACCCGAAGAGTTTATCAATGCTCTTATCGCTACAGAAGATAGAAAATTCTTTGACCATTGGGGAGTTGATTTAGAACGCCTTGTCAAAGCTATGGTAAAAAATGTTTTCTTAATGAGAAGAGAAGGAGCTTCAACTATAACGCAGCAGTTATCCCGAAATCTATACGGATTTTGGAGTGGGAAAGAATCCTCGTATGATATTGTTGTTCGAAAAATTCGTGAATGGATAACTGCCGTTCAAATAGAAAGCAACTACACTAAGAAAGAAATTCTTGGAATGTATTTTAATATTTCGTACTTCGGCAGAGGTGCATACGGAATTGAAATGGCGGCTCGAACTTACTTCGGGAAAAGATTTAATGAGCTTGATTTGAAAGAGATGGCTGTTTTAGTTGCAATGTTGAAATCTCCCGTAGTTTATGATCCGATTAAACGTTACAATAATTCAATACAAAGAAGAAATCTTGTTCTTTTTAATATGGTTCAAATGAATATGTTGAACAGAGAAAGATATGATCAATTAAAGGAAGAGCCGATAGACCTTTCTTTCCGTGAAACCGCAGAAGGATTTAAAAGTAATATTGCACCGCATTTTGTTGAATATGTTAGACAGCAACTCTCCCGCATGGCTGATAAATATGGTTATGACTTATATGAAGACGGACTTACTATATACACAACACTTGATACGGAAATGCAGAGAATTGCTGTTAATGCTGCTCAAACTCACTTAAAAGAATACCAAGATATGTTTGATAAAAGATGGAACTGGAATAGAAACAGAGCCACCTTGAACGATATGCTTGATAAGGCTATTAAGCGACGCACTGAATATCGTAATGCCGTTACAAATGATGAGAAGAACGAGATTTATCAAAGATTAGTAAAGAATGTTGCATTTGTCGATTCTGTTCAAAAAATTCATCAAACAATTGAAGTTGGCTTTGTCTGTCTTGATGTTACTACCGGAGAAATTAAAGCGATGGTTGGCGGCAGAGACCAGCAATTAAGATATGGATTGAATCATATTACGCAAATTAGAAGACAGCCCGGTTCAGCTTTCAAACCAATTATTTATACGGTTGCAATTGATAACGGACTTTATCCTGCATTTCCGATATTAAATCAACCGTTTAATTATGAAGGGTGGGAACCGCAAAATTTTGATAAGAGCACTTCGGGGTTTGTCACTCTTCGCGATGCATTACGAAGATCGCTCAATATTGTTTCGGGAAGATTGATCATTGAAGATCATGTTAAACTTTGGCAAGTTGGTAGATACGCTGATAGACTTGGAATCAAAACTAAACTTGATTTATATCCGGCAATTTCGCTCGGAGCTTCCGAAGTAACACCGCTGGAATTAACTGCAGCCTTTGCAACCATTGCAAATCATGGAATTTATAACGAACCGATATCAATTGTGCGTATAGAAGATAAAGACGGAATTGTCATTGATAATTTTTTTACCGAAACCCGGGAAGCAATCCCGGAAGAGACGGCATACATTATTACCGATATGATGAAATCCGTTATTGATGCGGGTACAGGTGTTAGAATAAGATCCCAGTTTCAATTCAATAGACCTGCCGGAGGTAAAACAGGAACAACACAAGAGTTTGCCGATGCTTGGTTTGTGGGATTTACTGCTCAGTTAGCTGCCGGTGTATGGGTTGGGTTTGATGATAGACGTGTTACTTTTACCGGGAATTACGGTCAAGGTTCACAAGCTGCTCTTCCTATCTGGGGAAGGTTTATGAAAGATGTTTATGATAAATTTGATTTCCCTGTTGTAGATTTTGAACCCCCGGCATCCGGAAATATAACATCTATTAATTTCTGTGCCGAATCAATTTTTGAACTTGGTGACCCACGTATTTATTCCTCTGATTGTGGTTCCGGTGTTTATACAGATATAATTAAATTGAAAGATATTCCTCCTATGTTTAACTCTGAGCGTGATACAACTATCAAAATATTTGAAATGTACCTTGCACCCGACAGTAACGCATACGAAGCAGTAGAAATTGAATAATTTTTGTTTAATAAGTCACCTTACGCACAAACATTGAAGGTTGCTTGTTTTTAACCTTCAATGTTGCATTAATTGGCTAAAATTAAGTTACCTGAAAGGTCTGAAAACAGTAACCTTTAAGGTAATAACATCTT
>DSBF01000474.1 GCA_011049495.1 Ignavibacteria bacterium | reverse complement strand
GCTAACATAGCTCGAAACTAATAATTCAACAGATAATTAAAGATATCGAGAGGTTATTACCGCAGACGTAAAGCGTGCCTGACGGCAGACAGGTCTGCGGCTACAAATCTTAAAGGCGAGTCACTTGTTTTTGACCTTCAACGTTGCTAGACATCTTAGCAACCTTCGAGGAAAAACTACATAAAACGCATATCCTTACCTTGAAGGTTTATCCCAAATTTGTTATAGAGTTCTTTAAAAACTAGTTTTACAAAATTTTCCCACCTAATAATCATGTGTCCCATTTTGTATGAGGCAAATGAATTTTAATGAATAAAAAACAAATGTCATTTTTCCTTTTCGATATTTTTTATATCTTAAGGAAGATAACCAAATGAATTATTATGAAACGAAAAAGTATACTATTGTTGATACTTGCTTTGAGCATGATCTCTTGCCGAAATAATAACTTCACCCCTTCCGAACCCGAATCGCAAATTAACCCGGGAGTTGATTTCCAAATTTTTGAACAGCCGGAGAAAGCCGATATTTATTACTTTGGTGATATTGTTCCTATCAAGTATAAATCTTTTTCAAATTCAAAAACAATTGATATTCATGTGGTTAAAAAAGGAACACTTATGTATGTAATCGGTACCGGTATTCAAAACACAGGATCGTATTCATGGCATACAAATGAAAATATTATACCGTCAGTTCATTATCAAATAAAATTGATTGATCCAAAAGACGAGCGGATTTATGCATTAAGCGAATCTTTTGCTGTTATTCCCCCGTAATTATAAATGATAATCGAGAAGTAGATCATTTACTTCTTTCACAGGTGTAAAAGTTTCTTTCGGTACTTCAATAAAAATTGTAATCCAATCAGCCATTGCTCCATTCCAAAGTCCCGGTAATTCAAGTGCTTTAAGTTCTCTTCCGCTTTGGGATTTGTCTGCAACGAAAACCAATGAGTTATCTACATATTTTGTCAAATCAAATTTATTACCTTTGAAATCTTTTAAACTGCATGCCAAATCAACTGGATTAAAATGAGTTGAAGTTTTAAAAATTCTTTCTTGCTCGGAATTACTTTTATCGACTTGACCGCTTTCAACAATTTGTTTTGAATATGTCCCATCTACATTTTCAACCCAGAATGGACCACCGCCCGGATGACCTTCATTTACTACGACTCCACACACTCGTATCGGTCTATTTAGAAAAGTTACTACTCTATTTTCATTTTGTTCATCGGAAAGATTATCGTCCCAAGTAAATTCATAACCAAGTTCTTGATTAATGAATTCAATAACTTCACTCAAATATTTTTTGTTAACCCTGGCTTCTAATTTCATCAAAAATTCATGTGTCTTTTTTTGAATTTGTATAAGAAGACCACCGATTAATTTTTTGTATTCAACCGTCAACAATAGATTCTCTTCGCGCTGAACATTATCAATATTTTTTATATAAACTAAATCATGATTCAATTCGTTTAGGTTTTCTATTAATGCACCGTGTCCACCGGGACGAAAAAGAAGTGTGTCATCATCTCTAAATAAATCGCCATTCATATCGAGAGCTATTGTATCTGTAGATTTTTTTTGATACGAGAATGAAATGTTCAGTTTATTTTTACCGCTATATTTTTTAATCAAATATTTATTTTCATCTTCAAAATTTTTCTTCATTTCGGGAGAAATAGTATAGTGAAGATTTACTTCACCATCGGAATTACTTATATATTTAATTGCTTCAACAACATGCTCTTCAAACGAGGTTCTTTTTTCATTTTTATATGCATGAAATTTTATTAATGCTTTCGGAAGGTTGGAATAATTCAATCCCTTTTCTGTTAGTAAAAATTCTAAAATTGTTTTATAATTTTCTTCATTTTTAAGAGTGATAATATCCAGACCATTATTTTTTATTACAGAATTTAAGTCATCGTAAAAAGGAAATTTCTCCAATTGCTCAAAGAAATTCTTAACATATTTATTTTCACCAAGCTGCAATGACTCGGAATCCGAGTTCAAATAACTTTCGAGTTCCTTAAACATTCTCGAAGCAGCACCGGATGCTGGGACAAACTTTATTACATCATTTGATTTGCAATATTCCTCTTGAGTTTTTATTAATTCTTCTTTCCTGCTTTTTTCGATTTTAATTATACCGTCATTGAGCACACATGCTTTTCTTAGTTTGACAAAATTCGTCCCCTTCATTATCTGGTCATACTGTTGTTTAATAAGTTTTAAGTCAATTTCATTCTTTTCAATCAAAGCAAGATCTTTTTTGCTCAATTTTAGTAAATCAATTATTTCATTTCTTTCCATTTGTTGCCTCAAATATTATTCTGTCCGTTCATGCTGCAATCATTACAATTTTCTGAAGTTTCTATTTGAATTGTGGCGTGATCAATTTCAAATTTTAGTTTGAGTTCACTGTTTATCGTTTCAATAAAATTATCTTCATAACTTGCATTAGGTTTACACAAATGCACTGTTAGAGCAGTTTCTGTTGTACTCATTGCCCATATATGAAGATCGTGAATGTTTTTAACACCGTCTAACTTAGTTAAATAATTGCGAACATCATCAATGTTGATATTCTTAGGAACAGCATCAAGCGATAAATTTAATGACTCTTTTAACAAACTCCAAGTGCCGATAGTTATTATTAAAACAATAACCAGACTGATTACGGGATCAATCCAATAATAGTTTGTATACCGTATAATTACGGCGGCAATAACTACTCCCAAAGAGACAGCGGCATCGGCTGCCATATGAAGAAATGCTCCTTTAATATTCAGTTCCCTTTTGTGATCGGCAAAAAACAAGTAAGCAGTAAATGCATTGATCACAACACCGATAAGAGCCACATAAATTATAATTTCACTTTCGATAACTTGCGGTTTTGCAAATCTCTTTATTGATTCAAAAGCGATTGCCCCAACAGCAATTAATAAAATCACCGCGTTTGTTAATGATGCAAGCACTGTTGATTTTCTGAATCCGTAAGTCCTTTTATCGGTAGGAGATTTGGAAGCAAGGTAAGATGCGCCCCAAGCTAAAACTAATCCAAGGACATCGCTTAGATTATGTCCTGCATCTGCAATTAAAGCCATTGAATTGGCTATAATTCCGTAAACAAATTCCACAACAATGTAAATCAGGTTAAGACTTATGCCGAGAGCAAATGCTTTGTTATATGACGGTTTATGAATATGATCGTGTGCCATATTT
>DSBF01000146.1 GCA_011049495.1 Ignavibacteria bacterium | reverse complement strand
TTACTAATTTTTCACAAGGACAGATGATTGTTGCGAAAATAACGTTACAAGGATTTGAACGTTCTGCCGAGAATATTGTTATTACAGATATGATACCAGCCGGATTTGAAATTGAAAATCCTCGTTTAACCGAAGTTGATAGGTTGAATGTTAATTCAAGCAATATTATGAAAATAGACTTTTCAGATTACAGAGATGATAGACTAATTCTCTTTACAAACTTACAACGTAATAAAACAACCGAATTTTATTATTTATTACGAGCCGTAAACAAAGGCAAATTTGAACTTCCGGCTATCGGTGCCGAAGCTCTTTACGATAAGGAGTTTAACTCTTATAATGGTGAAAAAAGAATTGAAGTTCGTTAAAACTACTTAGCGTCTTTGCGGTTAGTAAAAACCGCTAAGGCGCAGAGTCGTAAAGAAGTAAATTGAAACAGACTAAAATAAAGACTATATTTTGGTTAAAGTAGAATGAGGTAAAAATGAAGTTGAGTGAATCTATAAAACCGATTAGTTTTCTCAAGACTTATGCATCCGAGGTAATAAGAGATGTGTTTAACAATCGGAGTACCGTTATAATAACACACAACGGAGAAGCAAAAGCGGTATTGCAAGACATCAAAACTTTTGAAAAAACTCAGGAAAGCATTGCTCTATTAAAGATATTTTCACTCGGCACTAAAGAATTTGAGAAAGGTAAGTATAAATCTTTAGATAAAGCCTTTGAAAGTACTAGCAGAAAAATAAACAAGTTCAAGAAAGAACACCGTGAAGTATCAAGTTAATTTACTCAAGTTGACCGCCTTTAAAGGTAAGCCGTTGAAACGGCTTATTTATCAAGGTTTCAGCCAAGTAACCCACGACTTAAGAGTCTGTTGCATAACCTTATATTGGGAAATTGCCGTCGGTTTCAACCGACGGAGGATGAAAACGAGAAAAGATAAAGGGCTTTAGCCCCATTAAATTATTTTAGATGGGACTTCACAAAGTGATCCCTACGGGAAAAGTCCACGTATTTAGTGTTTATTTTCGGCAAAAAAAGTACTTATGCAACAAACACTTAAGTCGTGGGTTACTCAAAAAATAATTATGTTTTTTAACCGTTCATTACAAACCATATCGAATAATTTATCGTGTGATTGAAAAACGAGTATTCATTTACCGCATCCTTGATGGAAGTAGAGACTTTAGTAAATTGTTGGAAGAAAGATTGTTAAGAGAATAGTATTCCTAAAATGAAATGATAATCGAGGTTAATAAGATTACCAAATCACGAATGATTCGTGGACTGCTGCTGGTTATAATTATATTATTTGCTCTTGATATTTTCTTCCCGCTACCAAACCTTAAACCCTACTCAAAAACAATTTATTCAAATAATGGAACACTTCTCAATGCTTATCTTACAAGTGATGACAAGTGGCGAATGAGAACGAATCTCGATGAAGTTTCTCCAGATTTAATAAAAGCAATAATTGAAAAAGAAGATAAATGGTTTTATTGGCATTTAGGTGTCAACCCGGTTGCGGTAGTTCGGGCATTTGCCCAAAACTTATTTAGCGGAAGAAGAGTTTCGGGTGCATCTACAATTACAATGCAGACAGCCCGTCTGCTCGAACCGGCGGAAAGAACTTACGCGAACAAAATATTGGAAATGCTCCGCGCATTTCAACTTGAGCTTCAATATAGCAAAGATGAAATACTCGAAATATATTTAAGTCATCTTCCATTCGGTGGAAATATTGAAGGGGTTAAATCTGCATCATATATTTATTTTGATCGCCCGCCGGATAAGCTTAGTTTATCGCAGTCAATATTGTTGACGGTAATTCCGAATAATCCCAACAATCTAAGATTAGATATTGATCCTTCGCATGCTATTCAAAAGCGAGATGAATGGATTAACCGCTTTATAGAAAGCGATGTATTCGATAAACAAATTCTGCTTGATGCAAAAGATGAGCCGGCAGTTTCCGCAAGATATCAAGTGCCAAATTTAGCACCGCACTTCTCAAATAATTTAGCAAAACGTTATAAAAATGATCAAATAAAATCATCGCTTGATTTGAGCATTCAAACAATATCCGAAACCCTTCTAAAAAAATATGTTGATAGAGTAAAAGGGAAAGGCGTAACTAACGGCGCTGTTTTAGTTATCGATAATAAAAATAACAGTGTTCGTGCTTACTGCGGTTCGGTAGATTTTTTTGATGATAAAATATCCGGACAAGTAAACGGAATTACATCCGTACGTTCTCCCGGCTCGGCATTAAAACCTGCTTTGTACGCATACGCATTTGATAACGGTTTATTAACACCTCAAATGAGATTGCTTGATATTCCAACAGACTTCGGCGGATACGAACCCGAAAATTATGATCTAAAATTTTACGGTGATGTTACTGCAGAGTTCGCTCTCGCAAATTCATTAAACGTGCCTGCCGTTAGATTAATGCGCCAAGCTGGTTTAAACAATATGATAAATTTATTTGAACGCAGCGGATTTGAAACAATTGCAAAATCCAAAAACAAATTAGGATTATCTCTCATACTCGGCGGCTGCGGTGTAACTTTGGAAGAATTGACAAAGCTATTTACAACCTTTTCACAGAAAGGAAAATTATATCAATTAAATTATGTAAATGAAGATGAGAAAAATAACGGAATAAAAGTATTCACCGAAGAATCTGCATATATAATCGGAAGAATATTAATGAAAAATGAAAGACCGGATTTTCCTGCTGAATTTTTATTCACAACAAAATTACCTCGAGTTGCGTGGAAGACCGGAACATCTTACGGAAAGAGAGATGCTTGGGCGGTTGGATTTAATCCGAATTATACTATTGGTGTATGGATAGGGAATTTTGACGGTAAAGGATCCCCGCATCTATCCGGTGCAGAAATGGCTGTCCCGCTTTTATTTGAATTATTCAATTCAATAGATTACGATTCAGATCAAAAGTGGTTTGATTTCCCAGAAAACTTAAAAGTCAGAAAAGTCTGTGCTGAAAGCGGGTTAATTCCCTCAAAGTATTGTATAAATATCATTGATGATTACTTTATCAAAAATCATTCGCCGCAAAAACAATGCGATCTATACAAAGAATTATTTGTTAATGAAGACGAGACGATTGAATACTGTCCGGAATGCTTACCGAAAGAATACAAGAAAGCTGCCTATCCGTTTTATGAACCGGAATTAACTTTATGGCAGAATAGAAATAATATAAAAG
>DSBF01000243.1 GCA_011049495.1 Ignavibacteria bacterium | reverse complement strand
TTATTTTACCCGATTGACACAAAATTTTGAACGGTCCCTCAAAACCAGATGATGACTAAAGACAATCTATCAGTTCCCACGCAGAGCGTGGGAACAAGTAAAAAGCAATACACCTAGAAATGGGAGGGGAAAGAAACACTATGTAGCCACGAAGCTCGAATTAGTAAGGATGGAATATAAGGCGTTGCCACAAGATACCATCTCCCAAAGAGAATGAGTAGTGAAATGGCGAACTTTTAAGGACACTATCCAGTAGTTTTATGATAGAATTAAATATTTTAGTCTTTGCATGTGGAGTTTCATATATGCACGAAATAGTAACAAGCGATTGGTTTTTATTCATAACTGGATTATGCAGTATAGTTGGTTTGTTGTTGTCTATTTTTGCTACAACAAAAGTTATAAAGATTGGTCACAAACTTAATATTAAAAATCAAAATATTATCGTAAATGGAAATGAAAATTCTACTGCTGGTGGAAATAATGGCATTATTTAGTGATGAACAAAATATTATCGTAAATGGTTCAAACAATAAAACAGCGGCTGGAGATTTAATTGATTTATCTTCTAACAATTATATGGTTGAGTCTATAAAACACGAGTCAGCAATTGGAAATATTTTAATGGGACTCTCTCATTTTACTACTGATATTCAATATGAGAAACCTGATACAACAGAATATACAATTGAAGAAAAAATAGATCATAATAAATTATCAAAATATCAAGATTTTTTTGATGATTATATGGAAAACTATAATCTTGTAAAGAATAAAGTAAGTATTATCATTGAAGAGGACATAACTTTTGAAAAGCGTTTGATGCAATATATCAAAAATAAATATATGAAGCATTACTCAAAAGATAGTGATGAAAATATTGTTTTAGATAATATATTAGAAGATATAGAACATGAGCTGAAAAATCACTCAAAACTAAGTTTGGATGATATTAGCAGTGTTCACTATATTGTATTTTATGTATTTGCACAATGTAAAATATATCAAAAACCGCCAAGGACTAATTTATGATTATTACAGAAAGAAATCCTCAAAAAAGTCTTTATTTTTTAGGTGGAAAATTACTCGAACTACTAAAAAGAGAGAATATTAAATATACACTTCTTGAGTTATATGAACAATTTAAAAAATATCAAAGTGTTGAATTTAAGAAATTTGTTTTGATTTTAGATTGGTTGTATTTAATTAATTCTATAAAAATTACAAAAGATGGATTTATAGTAAAATGTTCTTAAGCCAATTAATTATTACAGATTGCTTTGACAACGAAGTGAGAAAAGTAAATTTCAATCCTAAAGGTTTAAATCTTGTTGTAGGTATCAATAATGAAAGTGGAACAACAAATAATATAGGAAAAACAACATTAATTCGATGTATAGATTTTTGTTTAAATGGGAAACTAGACCAGCTGTACATAGATAAAGAGTTTAAAAATTCAATCAACGAGGATGTTTTTAACTTTTTAAAAAATAGACAACCTACTTTTCAAGTTGTTTTCAAAGATAGTGCCTCAGAAGCAATGTATAAAGTTTCTAGAAAGGTTATTTATGAGCAAGAAGATTTTAAATATGACAACAAAATACTGCTAAATAATTCACTCATAGAAGGAGATTTTAATACAGAATTAAAAAAAATATTTTTTAATAACCTGAGCAAAAAACCATCTTTAAGACAGTTGATACCTAAATTCATCAGAAAAGATGAGCAGGAAGTAAGTAATGTATTGAAATATCTACACTCAACAACTTCAAGCAGTGAGTATGAAAAAATACATTTATTTTTATTTGGATTTAATTCAAAAACATTATTACAATCGAAAAGTGAATTAGAACTTGATTTAAAACGAAAAAAGAAAGCAAAAGAAGCCCTAGGTTCAAGATTTAATGCAAAAGATTTAAAACAGATTTTAGAAATTACAAAAAAAGATTTGGAAAAACTTTATAAACAAAGAGATCTATTCCAGCTTGATGATAAATATGAAATCGAAGAAAAGGAATTAAAAAAAATTCAATTATCTCTTATGGAGATAGAAAAAAAGATCTCGGATCTTAATTTAAAAAAGACTATAAATGTAAATAAATTCAAAGAGCTTGATGATGGAGTTTTTGGGGGAGATACTCAAACATTAAAATTATTATATGATGAAGCAAAGTTTTACTCAAATGACTTACATAAAAGTTTTGATGATGTAGTGATTTTTCACAACAAGATGATCAAAAATGAAATGGATTATCTTGATAATAAAATAAAAAAACTTGAAGTAGAAATTTTAAAATTATCTAAAAAAAGGAACGATTTATCTCATCAATATTCACAACTTGTGATAAAACTTTCAAAAACAGGTTCTTTGGCAGAATATACAAAATTAAATGAGCAAATAGAAAAATTAGTAGAAAAAAAAGGGCAAGATGAAAAGTTATTAGATGAATTAGAAAAATTAGAAACAGACATAAGTACTACCAAGGATAAACTGTCAAAACTAAAGGATAAACTGGATGAAAATTTAAAAGATTTTGATAATAAATTAGCTATCTTCAATGAGTCATTTAGTGCATATTCAAAGCATTTATATGATACTGAGTTTTTTGTTTCTTATAACCCAGAAGAGGATCCAATTAAATTTTATACTAAAAATGTAGGTGGAAATGAGGGGAGCGGTAAAAAACAAGCAATTGTTTCGGCTTTTGATTTAGCATACATAGATTTTATTAATAAATTAAATTTTAATTTTCCACATTTTGTAGCTCATGACAAAGTTGAGCTAATTGATATTAATAAACTCAAAATGTTGTTCGATATTTCAAACAAAATTAATGGACAGTTTATTGTACCTATCATTCATGATAAGATTGAAGCGATTTATTCAGAATATAAAGCTAATGGTAATGTAATTCTTGAATTGTCAGAGAACAATAAGTTCTTTAAGATTTAGAACTTATTGTTGAGTCATCATAGTTAAATTCAGGGACCGTTCAAAATTTTGTATCAATCGGGTAAAATCCCTCGTTCCCACGCTCCGCGTGGGAATGTATAGCAACAACAAAACCCGATGATGACTAAAGACCATATATCAGTTCCCACGCAGTGCATGGGAACAAGTAAACAGGGACCGTTCAAAATTTTGTGTCAATCGGGTAAAATAAACAATACCCAAGGAGCGACACATGAAGATAGAAGTAGATGTAGAGCAATTTGCTCGTGACATAAAAGCCGGTAAAGGCATTAG